>JBILAN010000057.1:0-15774 GCA_044354135.1 Luteolibacter sp. | reverse complement strand
AACTTTTATTGGTTTTTAAAGGAGTGTGAATGGCGCTTCAACGGAGGAGATCACAAAAAGCTACTAAACCAGCTTAAACATTGGTATAAAGAGTCACACCACTAGTCCTTAGCTAGTACAGCCCCTAGAGTAAATAAGAATCTGGGATGAAAAAGGCGGAAAAGTTGTGTCCATCCGGGTCGCCTTCGCAGGTGTTATACGACCGGTCGTGTAACAGCCCTCTAACCCGACCGGTCGGATAATTATACTGTTGGGCAAAGAAACAGCATTATGAAAAATCAAGTATCCATCATTGTATCAGCATTGTTAGTTCTGATGTCGTTCTCAATTTACGCAGAAGACAAAGAACCCGATAAAAAAGATGAAAAGGCCAAGGTAGGTGTAGAGGGTAGCCAAGTACCAGTTCACGACTGGAAGCTCAGCCCTCTGTCTGCAGGTCCTTTCACCCCTTGGGAGCTTATAGAAGGGGCAAAACGACTGGCCGCAAATGACTTGCGGAGCGTAGAGATTCTCAACCTGGCGCGTCCTTTGTATAATCATAAGCGCGCCATCTTAAAGGAGAGATTCCAGGTCAAAGGCTCTAAATTATCATATCCTGACTCAACCAACGAGCGCTGCTGGTGGTCGGTGATCAGCCTTGGCGACAAACTGTTTGCCGAGGCTAGTTGTGCGGACAAGATGTATGGAGCACGGTTTCTATTCGAATTCAAGAAAGAACGAGGTGATCACTGGGTGTGCTCCGGTATTTATGGAAGTGAACACTGGAAAGGTGAATGACGATGCCCAACAAGCCGGAGATGGCGACGCCGAGGAAGCCGTCTGATTAAATTCGAGCTTATCCCCGGCGCTGCCATTCCTATAACGTCAAACGAAACAAAACATGAAAACCATACTCTGCTTATTTCTCGCGTTCGGGTTGTGCTTGGTAAATGCTGAAGAGCTTGCCGGGTGGGAGCAGATTGTTGCTCACAAGGAAGGTCAGGTGGAGCTTCCTGTGTTGCCGGAAATCAGCGTGGCGATTGAGAAAGAGAAAATTCTGGTAACCATTAAGAATAAGACTGAGAGCGATCTGGTATATTCTGGCTATGGCAAAAGCAGTCCTCAGCTTTTCATGAAAAAGATGGAAAATGGAAAGTGGGTTTCATCAGGTTGGCATTGGTGCGGGACAGGTATGGAGGAGCACACTCTAGTCAAGGGCGAGACGGTTGTGTTTGAACTCCACTCACCAAACGTGCCGACACAGTTTTTTGCCATTTTGAGAGACGCAAAAAATCCAAAGGCTTATAGTTTGCTTAAGCTTTATGAGCCCAAAAGTTAGTGACGTGAAATTTAATTAATGAGTTACGATCCGTCAGAACTTTTCGAATATGCATCTGTGATAAGTGGATATTTAATTCCTTGTAGCAGAGATGACGGAAGTATCGATCTTTATGCAAAAAGCTATTGTGGAGATACCTTAGTCCATGCCGCAGTAGGAAAAGGCGACTGTGATGGTGTGAGGTATTTATGTAATGCGGGTTTAGATATTAACGCGAAGGGGGATTTTTTCGTCACGCCTCTATTCATGGCGGCTCGGTCAAAAAATATTGAGATGGTTAAGCTGTTGATTGAGTTAGGTGCTGATCCTTCGTTACCTAATTGCCTCGGTGATCTTCCATGCAAGGAGACTTTAAAATTAGCTGGTTACACTCAAACTTGAAGACTGACATCAGGAAAGTTTACCGGTCTAACGAGACCTTGCGTTAAAAGTGATGGAATTGTTTCCGGATATAAGGTCTGGAACCGCGATTTCTGGCACGCCTTTCAGGGTGCGGATTTGTTAGGGGATTTTTCCTAGGGTGGTCGTCGCGGTGCTTCTTGACCCTAGGCTAATTTCTTTCATCCCGTTGGGATGAGGTTCTCTTCATTCAAAAATCCAAAATCAACAATCGTCAATCGTCAATCGTCAATCAAACCGAATGACCAAACCGCCCCTCTCCCAAAACTGATTTACGATTGATGATTGACGATTGTTGATTTTTGATTTGGAAGAAGTTGATCTACGTAGCAAGTTACCCCTGTTGACCACGGTGAATTACAAGATTGGGAATGAGAAGTTGGTGAAAGTGCTCGATAATGCATCGAGTCACCTGCGCGGCTTGTTGGAGAAGCAGGGTCGGTCTGATGGGGCTTTGCGGATTGCAGTGATTGGAGGAGGGTGTTCTGGGTTGCAGTATAAGATGGATCTGGTGGATGGACCGCGGGACCGGGATATTCTCGTTCCGAGTAACGGGGTGAACGTGGTGATCGATCCTAAGAGCGCCTTGTTTGTGAGCGGAAGCGAGCTGGATTTCTCGGATGATTTGCAGCAGGGTGGGTTTAAAGTGAGTAATCCGAATGCGATCGTGACTTGTTCTTGTGGGGAGAGTTTCGCGGCTTAGTTTAGGAAAAATTTTTCAACGCAAAGCCGCAGAGAACGCAAAGGAGCGCAAAGCTGGAACATAATTGAGGTTTAAAGTTTAGAGTTTAAAATTTAATAATTGAGTGCTTTTGATATATTGGGGTTGCGGGTTAGCTTGTTGGTTTCTGATGAGGAAATTCGCGAGGCGTTTCGGGTTAAGGCGGCGGTGATACATCCGGATTCGGGTGGGGATGTGCAGGAGTTTGCGAAGCTGCAGGGTGCGCAGGATATGTTGTTGAGTCCGGCGCGGCGCTTGAAGGAGTGGATGACTGCGCGCGGGATGGAAGTGGATGCGCGGGGTCAGATCGAAGGTGGGTTGATGGATCTGTTTCAGAGAGTCTCCGAGGTCGGTGCGGCGTCGGAGTTGTTAATCCGTGAGAATGCGGGTGCGAAATCGGCTTTGGTCAAAGCGATGGCGGAAGTGAAATTGATGAAACAGCGTGAGCTGGTCAAAGAGCTGTTAGAAAATATTGCTGCAGAGATCCAGCAGAGGATCGATGGGTTTAAACGAGTTGAGGAAGGTCAAATCGATCCAGCTACGATGATGCGGGATCTGATTTTCCTGGAGAAATGGCGCGCGACCTTGAAGGGAATATATGGAAGGTTGATGTGAGGGGTTGGAAATGAGGGACAGGAATGTCCCTCCTCCTTATTGAACCCTCTTCAGATAAATTGCTTTCAGGGCGATGGAGATGCCGCTCATTTTGCAGTCAATCTCGTGGTCGCCATCGACGATGCGAATGGGTTTTAAAGTGTTAGTGGCCTTGGTTGCCTTTTTTCGGCGGCTCCCATTCGCGGCGGGTGCGTGAGCGGACCGAGAAGATGATAGGGATTCCGGGGGCAGGATGGGTTTCGCGGATCTGGTTGGTTAGATACGCTTCGTAGGAATCTTTCATTAGCGCCTTGTCGTTGACGAAGAGCACAAAGGTCGGCACGGGGATGACGGAATATTTTTCGTTCAGCGCAGTGGTCGCGTAATAGAGTTTCATGCGCTTCGCCTTGTTGTCGGTCGGTGGTGGGTTTTTCAGCATCGCTGCCTGCAACATGCGATTCAGTTTGCCGGTGCTTGGGATTTCCTGTGCACCTTTTTTGATGGCGATTGCTTTTTTCAAAACCTGACTGGTGGAGTCACCAGTTTTAGCCGAGCAAGTGACAAAGGGAGCATAGGAAAGGAAGAAGAGTTCGCGTCTAACATGTTCTTCGGCTTCGGCGATGCGGTCCTTGTTGTTGGCACCGGGATGGTAGAGATCGAATTTATTCAGAACGATGAGGCAGGGTTTTTTCTCTTCAAGGATAAGCTGAGCGATTTTGCGATCTTGGGCGGAAACACCTTCCGCGAGGTCGATGACGAGCACGCAGAGATCGGCGCGGCGGATGGCTTTTTCGGAACGGATGGCGGAGAAGACCTCGACGGAGTTATCGCGTTTGCCACGAGGCCTGAGGCCGGCGGTGTCGATAAGGGTAAAATTTTCGCCAGCGTAGGAATAAGGAAGATCGATCGCATCGCGAGTGGTGCCGGCGATTTTGGAAACGATGGTCCGTTCGTCTTGGAGGATGGCGTTGATAAGAGAGGATTTTCCGGCGTTGGGTTTGCCGATCACTGCGAGTTTGATCCCGATCTTTTCGGCGACTTCCATGCCTTCTTCGGTCTCGATGTGAAGGGGTTCGACGACGGCATCGATTTTATCGACGAGTTCGGTGAAGTTGCGACCGTGTTCTGCGGAAACGAACACGCTATCAGGGAGGCCAAGCGAGGTGAAATCGGAGAAGGAGGATTCGTGTTTGTCGTGATCGACCTTGTTGAGGACGAGAAGGACTGGTGGTTTGGCTTTGCGGAGTTTTTGCGCGAGCGCTTGGTCGATGGAGGTGAGGCCTTCTTGGGCATCGACAATGAAAAGGATGAGATCGGCCGTTTGCATTGCGATGTCGGCCTCCATAGCGACTTGTTCGCCAAAGCCATCGTCAAGCGTTGCGCCGATGCCGCCTGTATCGATGAGCGTGCAGGGATGGGTGGTGAGGGAACAGGGCGCGGAAATGCGATCGCGGGTGACGCCGGGCTGATCGTGGACGATGGCGATTTTCCGACCCGCAAGGCGGTTAAAGAGCGCGGATTTCCCGACATTGGGGCGACCGACGATGGCGACAGTAGGCATAAATTTCAATTTTCAAATTTCAACTCTCAAGGAGAGCTCTGCGAGAAGCTAGAGGTTTTGAGACGTTCTAGCGATAAAGAAAAACCCCGCCGTGAGGCTTTTTAGGCCGTTTGGCGGGGTCAACACGAACAGGGATGGCGGAGCGGACGGGGCTCGAACCCGCGACCTCCAACGTGACAGGCTGGCGCTCTAACCAACTGAGCTACCGCTCCATCCCGTTCGGGTGGGCGGGAAGCTATGGAGAGAGATGCTGGGGTGCAACCTCTTTTTTCTACGAAATGGGATTTTTTTTCGGGGGGTGAGGAGGCTGGGAGAAACGAGCACAAAATGGGCGGATTTTATGAGGTTATTAACCACAGAATGCACGGAATACACTGAATGAAGATTGGGATTATGGAGAGAGAAAGGAAAAGAGTGATAACCTACACTCTGTGTATTCCGTGTGCTCCGTGGTTCAATTTTGTTCAGGTGGATGAAGATGTTTAACCACAGAATGCACGGAATACACGGAATGAAGACTGGGATTATGGAGAGAGAAAGGAAAAGAGTGATAACCTACACTCTGTGTATTCCGTGTGCTCCGTGGTTCAATTTTGTTCAGGTGGATGAAGATGTTTAACCACAGAATGCACGGAATACACGGAATGAAGACTGGGATTATGGAGAGAGAAAGGAAAAGAGTGATAACCCCACTCCGTATATTCCGTGTAATCCGTGGTTCAATTCTCTTTGTAAGTGATATCGGAGGTTGATCTGGACACTTTAGCCGCCTTAGGTAGGGGAGTGATTTTTAGGGAAATGGAATTATGGTTCGATCCTCAGGCGCGTTCCGGGCCCGAATCCATGGCTGTGGACGAATGGTTACTGGAGACGAGGCAATTACCGATGATGAGGGTGTACAATTGGGATGGATTGTGGGGAAGTTTGGGGTATTTTGGAAAGTTGGAAGAGGCTAAGCAGATATTTCCTGGGTTGAGATGGGTGCGTCGTTGGACCGGAGGAGGGGTGGTGGATCACCGTGAGGACTGGACTTACAGCTTGATGATTCCCAAAAAATTTGAGCTCGCGCGTTTGAAAGGTGGCGAGAGTTATCGTGCGATCCACCAAGTCCTGGTGAGTGTGCTAGCGAGCGAAGGTGATTTGGTGCCAGCACTTGCAGAAGGAAATCAAAAGGCTGGGAGCGTGTGTTTTGAAAATCCTGTGAAATTCGATGTGGTTGGTAGAGTGGGGGAAAAACTCGCAGGAGCCGCGCAGAGACGCTGCCAGTTGGGGCTGCTTCACCAGGGATCGGTATCGGTCAGAGGAGATTTTTTGCTACGAGGAAAATTATTCGCCGAACAACTCGCGGAAACGTGGTCGGAAGTGGAAGTTTTTCCTGATGAGAGAAAAATCAATCATTTGGTAAGCAGTCGATACGGCACCGATGATTGGTTGAGAAGGAGATGTTAGATATCGTCAAGAGTTGCTTTGCCGCGGAGTTTGGATTCTGCATCATCGGCTTCGCGATTGGGCATATCGAGTCCTTTTTTGATTTCGCGTTTGGCATCCACATCCTTGCCCATCATCGCAAGAGTCCGGCCGTATTCGATCTGGTGGATGAGGCGTTTGGAATTGATTTCACGGGCTTTTTTGAAGTGATCAAGAGCTTCTAGGTATGAGCCTTTTGGGATGCCGCCGTAGACGATTTTTGCCAAGAGGCGAGTGGCTCCGCCGATGTCGGCGATTTCCTGATGCCAGCGTCCGAGCATGTGATGGGCGTAATCGGATTTCGGGTTGAGTTTGAGGGCTTGTTCGGCGGCGGCTTTCATTTCGCGAGACACCTCCAGTTTTTCCTTATTGCCCAAAAACTCGGTGTATTTTCCGAGAGAGAGCGCGAGGGCGAGATGGGAGTCGGAATATTTTGGAGCGATGGCGACGGCTTTGCGTGAATATTCAAGCGATTTCTTTGCGGCTTCCTTGCGGGCGTTTCCTTTGAGCGATGGCATGAGATCGCCATATTGTTTGGCGATTTTGATGAAGACGGTCGCTTGGTCGGGCTTCAGAGTATCGGCTTTTTGATAAGCTTCCAAAGCTTCTTTGGTTTTGCGGTCGGCATCGAAGTCGTCGCCTCTTTTGATCCATTCAGCCGCCGTTTCGGAAAAGGCGGATGATGTGGTGAGAACGATGAGGATGAAATTACGGAAAAAATTCATGTTTAATCCTAGCATGATTTTTGAGGTTTGCAGCTGACTTTGAATTTTTAAGGTGAATTTTTTGGTGGTGTCGTAAAAAAAGAAAAGAAGAATTCAACCGCAGATGAACGTGATGAACGCAGATGAAGAAAACGGATGAAGACTAGTTATATAGGAAGTTCTATACATTTAATCACTCTTCCATCTACGTGTATCCTGTTTATCTGCGGTTAAATCATCTCATTTTCTATGGCAAATAGGCAACATAAAGACGCGCTATTTCTTCCAGCTAAGCGACCATTCGACTTCGGTTGTGGTTTCGGAGTAAATTGTGACCTTAACGATATTTCCTTCGTGAGCGAAATGGATCTTTCCTGATGAAATTGCGGCTGCAGTTGGAGTAAAACCATTTGCGGCGATGGATAGAATGATTGGGTTACCAGCGACGACGCGGGTTTTGCCGGCAAGTGTTAGAGAGTCGGTATTCCAAGCGGTTTGATCGAGCATGCCTTGCATGATGTGGCGGTTGGTGGAGAGGACTTGTGGGTGATCGAGTTTCTTGCGTAGCGAGTAGACAAGAGACTGCTGTGGTTTGAGCGGGCGAGATACCTTGCCGTTGCCAGGAATTTCGCCGAGGAATTCGTCGTTCCAGAAATCCTGCAGGTAATAAGTTGCTGTGGCATCGAGACCGATAGCGCCGGTATCAGATTGATCGCCGGAGAGGGGAGCGGTGATCGTTTTGGCTTCGTTGTGATTGTTAGAAAGAATGAGTTGCGCGGAGTTGGTGTCGTTGGCGTAGACATAGATCGAAGGATCGTTTGGGGCGACAGTGAGCATATCGACTGGTCGGAAGGAACGGGTGCCTTGTAGCAATGGGTAGAGGCGGGTGAGATCAATTTTTTCCTCTGGGGTCATGCGGCCGAATGAGGTGCCGAGTTCGAGTCTGCCGGAGAGCAAGCCGACGAGCGTGAGCATGGTGCGGCGGGCATCGATGTCCATGCCTTTGAAAGATTTTCCGTCTGGGTAGTAGCCGAAGACGCTGCGGTTTTTATACCAACGCAGGCCCATGCGTGATGCCATTTCCGGT
This sequence comes from Luteolibacter sp., assembly GCA_044354135.1. Lineage (GTDB taxonomy): Bacteria > Verrucomicrobiota > Verrucomicrobiia > Verrucomicrobiales > Akkermansiaceae > Luteolibacter. The sequence goes on along the minus strand of JBILAN010000057.1, from coordinate 7,923 downwards.
TCGAAGTGGGAGGAGTCGAACCAGACGCGTTGGAGATCGACGATGCCGGCGGTGACATCGAGCATGGGTGTGCCGTATTCGCCGAGATTGCGTTCGTGGATAAAGGCTTCGTTGCCCAGTCCTTCGCGGCAGATTTCGAAAACTTTGCGGTAGGCTGTGGTGGTGGTGTGGGTTTTATCTTTGAAGCCACCAGTAGGAATCCATGCGCTTTCAGGATAATCGAATTTGATACCCTGCAAACCTTGTTGCTGGAGGTGTTTCCACATTTTAAGCGTGTAGGCTTGGAATTCGGTGTTGGTGAAATCGAATTTCACCCAAGGCATGTGGTGGCGATGTTCGGCATGAAGACGTGAGATGTCGCCTCCCATCATCCATTCGGGATGAGCAAGTGCGAAATCGTTAGATGGCATGTTCGTCTGGATGTAGGTGAACGGGACTCCGCCCAACTCACGGATCTTGCCGCAGAATTTTCCAAACGTTTCGTAAGGCGGGGTGAGGGCTCCGTATTTCGCCCATGTTTCATCGTTCCACCATCCTTGCTGGGTGTCGCCTTGTTTTTTGTCGCAATAGAAATCGGGTTCGAGACGGATGGCGACCGGTGTGTATTCCAGTAGGCCGGATTTGACGGCGAGTTCCATTTGATCGACGAGAGATTTCGAATCATTGATCGGCCGACCCTCGCCGTATGAGCCTTGAGAGACGAGCCAACCGCAGAGGGTTGGGAAATCGTAGGGTTTTGGATTCGCTTTGTTAGCGGTGCGCATCGCCATGCCGTAGGCTTCTAGCGAAGTGAAAGGGTCGCTAGTGACGACGTCGAGAAACACACTGTCTGCTCCATCATAGGTTTTTCCGGGAGGGATGAGTTTGCCGATAGGGTCTTCGATGGTGATGGTTAGATCCGATTTCTTTTCGTCCAGAACAAGACGGCGGAGGAACTCGTGGTAGCGGAGGCCGCCGGCGACGATGGAATGACGGCGCTCGCCGAGTTTGCCGGTGATCAGGATGTTGTTGTGCGCGTCGATGGCCGCTTGGTTTTCGACACGGTTGGGTTGAGCTCCAGCACCTCCGCGTAGGACTTGAGGGTTGGTGAGCTTTTTGCCTGGAAGGAAGGCGGCTTTGTCGATCACACCGACGCGCGCGACACGCATGGGAAATTCACGCTGGTTGGTGACGGAGAAACCGAGAACGGCGAAGGATTGTTTGTCATAGACTGTTAGATGCAATGTTTTGACGGGTGAATAACCTGAGTTGGGTGTGTCGGTGATGGATAAGGTGCAACCTTTGCCAAACTCATCATTTACTTCCGTCTCCTTCCAAGTGCGTGTCGGTTCGGCTATTTTACGCCAGTTCATTTCATCGACCGTGAAGCGGGCCCTCGTGAATACAGGGGTGTTTGAACTGAGGTCGGTTGCGGACCAAGTGCCTGATTTTAGATCAAAGGAAAGTTTGAGCGTTTGATTGGCGATAGACACTTGATCAGCGGATTGCGTGACTTCGACCGCATGAAGCTGGCAGATTACAAACGCAGTGATGGTGCTAAGGAGTAGTATTTTCATCGGCTTGGGAAGAGATTGGATGATAGAGGATGTGATAAAAGAGTTGAAGCAGATTGGTCGCGGTAAATTGATTAAATAGCCTATCATGCTGACGAACATCTCTTTTTTCAACGATTTCGTGCTCGTAGGATGATGGTAACTGTATGATTACGATTTGAAAAATCCCTCTTGGAAATTACGTTTAATGGCTATATTCTCAGTCTCTTGCATAAATCCCACATGAAATATTTCTTCGTTTTCCTCTCACTAGCGTCCCTGGCAATGGCTGAGAAGCCTGATGGGGCGCAGCTTTTCACGATGAATTGCTCGGCATGTCATTTACCGGATCAGATGGTGGTGGGGCCATCTTTGGCAGAGATTCGGACCTTGTATTTGGGTAAACTGGATGATTTTGTGAAATGGTGTGTGGCTCCACAGAAAAAGCGCCCGAATGCGGTGGATATGCCATCGATGGTGCATGTGGGGGATGAAGGGTTACGGCTAATTCATGAACATATCATGAAAGTTTCAGTTGGAGTCAAAAAAGTGGAGCAGAAGAAGGGTGATCCGTATGCAGGGTCTCCGATGCAAACGATGCGCCCGCAGATCCAACGGATTTTTATGCCGAATGCCGGCCCAGCGGCGATAGCGGTGGCGTTGGATGACAAGGTTTCGTTGTGTTGGGATGCGGGCGAGTGTCGTTTTCGATATGCATGGAGTGGTGGGTTTATAGATGGTTATCCCTATTGGCAGGGAAATGGCAGTAGCCTCGCGAAAATTGTTGGAGAGGTGAAATACACCGAGAAAGCATCGCCTTTCAAAGAATCTGGAGAGGTGAAGTTTTCCGGATACCGGATGGAGAAAGGGCTACCTGTATTTCAATATCAGTTAGGAGATAAGAAGATCACTGAAACTCCAGCGGCGCTCGCTGATGGTGGTGGGCTTAGTCGATCCTTTACGATTTCTCCTGTGCCATCGGATGGATTGGAACTCAATTTTCTAACCGATGATAAAGTGACTTACAGTAGTGACAAGGGAACTTGGGACGGTTCCAAGCTTACGCTCAAAGCGGCGGAGGCTGCTGTGTTTACGGTTAATTTTACTTTTAAATGAACTTTTAAGCCGGTCGGAGACTCGGCTCTCCAGTAAGGCTTTCCAACATAACCTTTTCTTATAATGAAACTTAGAATTTTTTGCGCGATCCTTGGACTAACTGTTTCTGCACACGCTTGGCAGGAGTATTTCAGTTTTGATAAGATACCGAACCCAGTGGGTATTGATCCACAAGTTGGGGCGATGGATACGATGAAGGACGGACGCATCGCGGTGGCTTTTCATCGGGGTGAGGTGATGATTTTTGATCCGAAGTCGCAAAAGTGGTCGTTGTATGCATCGGGTTTGCAAGAGCCGCTTGGGATGTTGGTGGAAGATGATAAAAATATTTTGGTGATGCAGCGTGCTGAGCTGACGCGCATCAAGGATGTGGATGGCGACGGATCGGCGGATGAGTATCAAACGGTTTATGACGACTTTGGGATGTCAGGAAACTATCACGAGTTCTCCTATGGGCCGGCGCGGGATAAGGAAGGTAATTTGTATGTAGCGCTGGGTATCGCATCGAATGGTGCGCCCATACGTGAGGAGATTCGCGGCAGGTTTTCTGAAATCGGAAAAGCGAACCGTGAGCAGATGACCAAGCAGTCCGAGTGGGGTAAAAACAAAGGCAAAGCCGAGCGGATGTATGCTCGTGTTGAGTGGCGTGGTTGGGTGATGAAGCTTTCTCCGGATGGGAAAAAGGTCGAGCCTTACGCGAGCGGTTTGCGTTCCCCGAACGGAATCGGTTTTGATGCCAAGGGTAGGCTTTTGATCACGGATAACCAAGGAGACTGGCGTCCAACGAGTCCATTGTATGAGATCAAGAAGGGTGGATTTTACGGGCACCCCGCATCATTGGTCTGGAAACCTGATTGGGATGGCTCGGATCCATACGCCATGGATGTGAAAGTGTTAGATAAAATGCAAAGTCCGCCAGCTGGCTACTTTCCAGAGGGTGAGCTTGCGAATTCTCCGACTTGGCCGGTGGTGATTCCAAAAGGTGCGATGCCCGATCCGTTGGTGGGGCAGACTTTGATCGGTGAGATGAATCAACCTGTGCTGGTACGTGTGTTGGATGATGAGGTCGATGGTGTTTTCCAAACCGGACTCACCGCGATGTTTGATGGTTCTAAATTAGGTTTGGGAAACAATCGCATTGTATTTGGTAACGATGGTTCGATGTATGTCGGCAAGACGGCGCTATCATGGGCTGGAGACAAAGGAATCACTCGTATCAAATGGAATGGAAAACCGTTTTTCGCTGTGGATAAAATCAAAGCGGTGAGTGGTGGGTTCTCTCTCAGTTTTTCCGAGGACGTCGATGCCGCCACACTGTCCACGATCGCCGTGGAATCGAACACGTATAATTACTTCAAGCAATACGGTTCACCGAAAGTGGACAAGCAGGCGATGCCTGTAGTGAAATCCGAGGTGTCGAATCAGGGTCGAACGGTTCGCATTGATTTGGGCGGATTGAAAGAAGGTTACCTTCATGCGATCGACCTAACAGGAGTTCGTTCGAAAAGCGGAAGTAAGGTGATGGGCGGGAAAATTTGGTATCAGGTCATCAAAGCGCCCAAATAATTCGGTTAAAGATTTGGAATGATTTGTTATGGAGAAATTGGGGCAAGATACCCCAAGAACGGCCTGGGGCTGGAATCCCCAGCTACAAATCTATTACGGACTTGGAGCGATTTGTTGGGAAATCGAATTATTTTGTGGGCGTTGATCGGTTTGGCTAGATGAAAGCTGGATGGATCCGCTGACCTGTATGGGATCCGTGATCATTTGGGGGATGGTGATGACATGGGTTTGCATCGGTGCGAGAGTGGTGATGTTGGCTTGGGTGGCGCGGCCATTGATGATAATGGAGACGGCTGAATTGATGATGGTTTCCGTTCCGAGGTTTTGCACGAGGATGTTGAGTTGGTTGCCGTTGGTTTGATAGATGGAATTGATCGATGCATCGTATCGTCCATCCGTGCCGAGGTTCATGATCGTGCCGAGATCAGGAACTCCGCCGCCGGTGTTGGGATCGGTTCCTGCGATTCCAACATCGTTTAAATTAGACATAACCAAACTGGCTGCTTGTTCTGGAGACATCTTTGGATTTCCTGTTGAACTGGCAACGGCGGCGATCACGCCTGCAACGATAGGGCTGGAAAATGAAGTACCGCTGACCCGTGCGGCTTGGTCACCGGGGTAGGCAACGTTGACGCCAAATCCTGGCGATGAAATGGCGACTTCTTTACCGGTTGTCGAAAAATTCATGTATTGGTTATTTGCATCGACCGCACCTACGGCGATGACGCCGGGGCTGGCGGCGGGCTGCATTACGCCTGCGGTGCCGGAATTTCCAGCAGCTGCGACGACGATGACGTTCCTTTCCCGGGCGTAGGCGAGTGCTTGATCGATTAGAGAACTATGTCCGCTTCCGCCGAGTGAAATGTTGATGATGTCTGCTCCGGCATCTACGGCGGCGATGATTCCTTGAGCGATGAGAAAAGTGTTAGAAGTTCCATTGTCATCGGCGATCCGGACGGAAAGCGGTGTGGATGATGGAGCGACTCCGGGGGCAAGACGATTATCGCTGAAAATCAAAGAAGCAACGGCTGTGCCGTGCCCGTTGAGGGCTGAGAGATCGGTGGGAAGGGGGACGAGATTGATGCGTCGGATGGCGTTTTTAAATGCGATGTGATCGGCGATCCCTGTATCGAGGATGGCGATGGTGATGCCTTTGCCCCAGAGTGAGTTATCCGACTCCACACCCAACCATTTCAGAAGATTATTTTCCAAGGCGACAGCTCCGTCCTGCGGGCCGACATTTTCGAAGGAAGGAATGTTGACGGGAAAATTCATCGAGAGCTCTTCATCGCCGGTAAGCAGCGAATCGAGATCGGTTACGTCACCGAACCCAACCAGAAGTGTATTGAGCTTATCGATTTTGCCGAGGAGTTTGACCTTGTCACCGAGCTTCGCGAGGAAGGCATGCATGGCGGCTTCATCTTTGAAGACGATGGTGCGCTGGTTATGGATTGCGCCGTTTTCCAGGGCTTCGCGGTCGATGTTTGTAACGGGTCTATGAGAATCTGACTGTGAGCTAGATAGTTTTGGAGAGTTGAAATTAATTGAAGGGGTGTAAGTTAGCTCTTTAGAGCTGTAGGATGATTTTTTCGGGGTGAGGCTGATGGTTAGCCGATAAGAGCCATAGCCCACTGCTATCAAGAGGAGGATGAGCAAAGTTGATTTTAAGGGAGAATTTTCAGCCACTGGGTGAAATGAACACCCAATTTGCCATTTTGTCGCGTGGAGAATCGTGACTGGAACTTTTTCGTAAGCGCGCCATCTTATTTCGCAGATGCCTTTTCAACTTTCCAGTGATTATGAACCTCAGGGCGATCAGCGACAAGCGATCGAGAAGCTCTCGAGGTCGCTGGCTGTTGGAAACAAGCATCAAACGTTGCTGGGTGTGACGGGATCTGGGAAAACGTTTACCATGGCAAACTTGATCGCGCGTCACGGCAAGCCGACCCTGATCATGAGTCATAACAAGACTCTGGCGGCGCAGCTTTATTCTGAGTTTAAGAATTTTTTTCCACACAATGCGGTGGAGTATTTCGTATCTTACTTCGATTACTATCAGCCAGAGGCATATATTCCTCGTTCCGATACTTACATCGAAAAAGACTCGGCGGTGAATGAAGAGATCGAGCGCTTGCGGCTCTCGACGATGGGATCGTTGTTAACTCGGGATGACACGATTGTGATCGCATCGGTTTCGTGCATTTACGGCTTGGGTTCTCCAGAGGATTACAAAGACATGATGTTGCCGGTTCGCGTGGGGCAGCCGTTGACGCGTGAGGAATTTCTATCGTCGCTGGTGAGTCTGTTGTTTGAGAGAAATGATATTGCGTTTGGTCGTGGAAAATATCGGGTGCGAGGAGATGTAGTGGAAATACATCCAGCATATTTGGATGAGACGGCGATACGTGTTGAATTTTTCGGAGACGAGGTGGAACGGATTTCATCGATCCATACAGTAAACGGCAAAGTCATCGAGCAACTTGCGAGTCATACCTTTTATCCTGCTAAACAGTTCATCACGGCGGGAGATAAGATGAAAGTAGCAATGAAGCACATTCGTGCTGAGCTTGATGCGAGGATTCATGATTTGGAAAAAGATGGAAAACTAATCGAGGCTCAGCGTTTGAAAATGCGCACGGAATATGATTTGGAAATGATGAATGAGTTGGGATTCTGTCAGGGAATTGAAAACTACTCGCGTCATCTCACGGGTCGGCCACCCGGATCTCGTCCGCATACCTTGCTCGATTTCTTTCCGCGTGATTTCTTATTATTAGTCGATGAATCGCACGCGACCATTCCGCAGGTTGGGGGAATGTATGAGGGTGATAAGAGCCGTAAAACCACCTTGGTGGAGCATGGATTCCGTTTGCCATCGGCTTTGGATAACCGTCCTTTGCGATTTGATGAGTTCATGGAAATGACCAATCAGCGGGTCTATGTTTCGGCGACGCCGGGGCCGTTTGATCTCATCAACTCTCGTCCGGAGAATCGGAAATTCATTCCAGTAAAACCTCGCAGCGGTCAGGAGGATTTCATGCCCATTGATTTCAAGAAGATCAAAGTCAAGGCATCCGGTAACGAGGAGTCGGTGGAGGATTTCGATCCGACAAAATTAGGCAAGCCGCTGGTGGTTGAGCAGATCATACGTCCGACAGGATTGTTAGATCCGGTGCTTATCATTCGTCCGCTGAAAGGGCAGATTGATGAGACGATCGAGCTTTGCCGCCAGAGAGTGGAGAAAGGCGAGCGGGTGTTGGTGACGACACTCACGAAGAAGACCGCGGAGGACTTGGCGGAGTATTTGAAATCGACGGGATTGAAATGTCGTTACCTGCATTCCGATATCGATGCGATTGAGCGGGTGGAAATCCTGCGCCAGCTGCGTGCTGCGACGTTTGACATTTTGATCGGAATCAATCTGCTCCGTGAAGGACTTGATCTGCCAGAGGTTTCGCTCGTTTGTATTTTGGATGCGGATAAAGAGGGTTTTTTACGGAATCAAACGTCGCTGATCCAGACGGCGGGTCGAGCCGCACGTCATGTGAATGGTGAGTGCGTGTTGTTTGCGGATGTTGTGACGGATTCAATCGAAGCCCTGATCGATATCACGGAATATCGACGTGCCCGGCAAATCGCTCACAATGAGGCGAACGGCATCACACCTCAATCGGTGAAACGTGCGGTTCAACAAAGTTTGCACTCCTAT
>JBILAN010000125.1:0-4989 GCA_044354135.1 Luteolibacter sp. | reverse complement strand
TACCAACGTCTGCGCGAAAGCGGCAAACCGGCAAAAGTCGCTTACATCGCAGTGGCGAGAAAACTCCTGATACGTCTCAATACATTGGCGAAAAACCAACTATGCGGAATATAGTTGCTACCTTTTTAGGGGAAGACGGCGACCGATGATCGCCGCTACGGGGTGCCTTCCTTATTCAGAAGCAATCTTGATGTATGGAGAGTGAAAGGCCATGCGCGCTAGCTCCGTCGTTCTATTCGTTTCCTCCTGTTCAAAATCTTACTGGTATAGGAGGTAGCGCGGGTGCCTGCGTAAATCGAAGCGCTGCGTGAGAGCTGCAAAGAATTGCAGCAGTCCAGAGCCTGCGGCGGTGAGCATCTCTTCAAATCAAAAATCAACATTCGTCAATCATCAATCGTCAATCAGTTGATAGCCCCAAAGGAGCCCATGCAGAGTTTATCAAAGCAGATCGTAGCTTCTGCCGCCGACGCCTTCGAACCAGCGGATGTAGGCTTGGTTGACCATGGAGTAACCGCCAGGAGTGGGGTAGTTGCCGGTGAAGTACCAATCGCCGCATGGACCTTTGATGGAGGCGCGGAGGTTTTCGATGGTCTGATAGATGACTTCGACTTCGCCGTGCCAGTCGATGTCTTCAGGGTAGACCATGCGGCTGATTTCTGCGGAAATTTCCTCTGCAGTGAAGGCTTCATAAACGCCTTGGACGCGGTTGACGCGATCCGCAGGAGCTTTTTTGAGTTCTTCTTTGCATTGCTCGTAGATTTCGTCTAACAGGTGCTGACGGCCTGCGCGGCGGTGTAGGGCTACGGCGGCGTTGAACGCGATGAATTTGCCGAGTTCTGACATATCGATGCCGTAACAATCCGGATAGCGGATTTGCGGGGCGGTGGAGCAGATGACGATTTTTGACGGATGAGTGCGGGCGAGAATTTTGAGAATGGATTTCTTCAGAGTCGTGCCGCGGACGATGGAATCGTCGATGACGACGAGATTGTCGCCGGGTTTCACGGCACCGTAGGTGATGTCATAAACATGTGAGACGAGTTGATCGCGGCCTTTTTCCTGAGATATGAATGTCCGCATTTTGATGTCCTTGTGGGCGATTTTTTCGCCACGCGGCCAGTTGCGCAGGATGAGTTCATCGACTTTATCTGGAGTGAGTGTGCCGTTTTCGGCGGACTCGAGAATTTCCATGCGGACTTGTTGGCGACGATAGTGGCGAAGTCCGTCCATCATGCCGTGGTAGGCGGTTTCAGCGGTGTTAGGGATGAAGGAGAAAACGGTTTTATCAAATTTTTCCCCGATGGATTTTACGACTTGATCGACTAATGCGGAGCCCATGGCTTTGCGCTCGCGATAGATTTGAGGATCGTTACCGCGTGAGAAATAAATTTTCTCGAAGGAGCAGGGGGTGAATTTTTGCGGCGTATGAAATTGAACATCGGAGATCGAGCCATCGGCTTTGATGGTGATGACTGAGCCGGGATCGATGGATTTGACTTGATCAGCTTCGGCCTCGAATACGGTCATGAGAGGCACTCGTTCTGAAGCGAAGGCGATGACTTCATCGGTGATGAGCATATGGCAGGGGCGGATGCCGCGGGGGTCGCGCATAACGAACATATCGCCGTTGCCAATGGCACCGCAGATCGCGTAGCCACCATCCCATGGTTCGGCGGATTGAGCGATGAGATCCGGAACATCGAGTGCGGCGGAAATATGTTCCGGGATTTCCGCGCCGGGCATGCCTTGGTCGCGGAGTTTATGATAGAGATTGGTGTGTGCTTCGTCGAGGTGGTAGCCGATTTCCTCGAGGACCGTTTGTGTGTCTGTACCGAAAACGGGATGTTGACCGCGTTCGATGAGCGTCTTGTTGAGCTCCATCGCATTGGTCATGTTGAAATTGCCCATGACCATGAGTGTGCGGGTGGGCCAGTTGCTGCGGCGGAGGTAAGGGTGGCAGGAACCTTCATCGAATTCTCCGCTAGTACCGTAGCGAAGGTGACCCATCAGAATTTCACCGCCGAAATCGAAATGGTTTTTCACGCTGTCTGGGTTGCTCTTATCAAGCTTGCCCTTGCGATCCATTTTGTAGAAATTTTTAACTTCTTTGCGAAAGATTTGAGCTAGCGCATCTGCCTCGATGCCACGGCGGCGATGCACGTAGGGTTTGCCGATGGGCATATCGAGTTTCACGCAACCGATGCCGGTTCCGTCTTGGCCGCGGTTGTGTTGCTTTTCCATGAGGAGGAAAAGCTTGTTCACACCCCACAAACATGTGCCGTAGCGATCGTAGTAATAGGCCAAGGGTTTTCGTAATCGCACTGCTGCGATCCCACATTCATGCGTCAAAAAATCACTCATGCGTTGTTATTAAGTGCTGAAAAACTGAGTAGGTTTTGGCTCACGACTTCACTTTCACCCTCACGCCCTCTTGTGCAACCATTTTCCCAAGAATATGTCCACCTGGTCCGGCTTTGAGAGCTTGGTCGACGTCGCTTTCGTTCACGATGGCGACCCAACCGATACCCATGTTGAAAGTGTGGAAGCGATCTTCGGCATCGACCAGAGCGAGTAGTTTGTCGACTCCGAGGAGATCCCATTTTGGGATTTCGAGATTCGCGCCCATTCCGACAAAGAGGCGCTCGAGGTTTTCCGGGAGGCCACCGCCTGTGATGTGTGCCATGGCTTTGGGTTTCACACCGGATTTCTTGAGGTCGTTGACCACGTCATCGTAAAGGCGGGTGGGCTGGAGCCATGCGGTGAGTTCCTCATCCGTGACGGTCCCCGGTGCCATTTCGCGTAGTGCTCGGCGCACGAGTGAAAAGCCGTTGGCGTGGATGCTGTCGGATTTGTAGCCGATGAGCACATCGCCGATGGCTAGGGTGGTCGGATCGATAAGGTTTTCCTTTTCCGCGCAGCCGATGCAGAAACCAGAGAGCTCGATGACATCGACAGGAACGATGCCAGGCATTTCTGCGGTTTCACCACCAGCGAGAATGCAGTTACATGCTTCGAGATAATCTGCCATGCCGCTTATGAGGCGGGTGATTTTTTCTTCGTTGAGTGCGGCGATGCCGATGTAGTCGAGAAAGAGCAGGGGATCGCCGCCGGTGGTGAGGATGTCGTTGACTGACATCGCGACAAGATCCTTGCCTGCGATTTCGAGAAGATCTTTTTCTAACAGGAGTTCGAGTTTTGTGCCGACTCCATCGCAACCCGTGACGATGACTGGGTGCTTGTATTCGGAAAGATCGTAACAGGCGGCGAAGAGGCCGAATGCACCGAGAAGTTTCCGCTGTTGTTGGGTGCGTTTAACGTGAGTTTTGATGTCACCGACGAGTGCCGCGGCTTTGCGCGTATCGACTCCTGCTTGCTGGTATGTGAGCTGTCCTGCCATTGCTATGCAGAAGTTTTAGGTTGGCGCGGTGCGGTGGTCACGAAGAAAAGATTTTTTACTGCATTCTGTGCGAAAATCTTAGGTTTTAGAAAGGAAATAGAACCGCAGATGGACGCAGATAAATAAACGAACTGCGTGGCTCAATTCTATTATCCTCGTGGAAATTCTTAATTTAGTGTGAATCTCAGAATTCTAATGTCCATCTGCGTTCATCTGCGGTTTATTTGGCGAAATATTAGCTTTTGATCAGTTCGTCCATATCCGCCTCGTTGCTATCTGTGGTTGTTTTCTTATGGATCTAGATGTAAGAAGCCAAGATCGGCGCGAGATTTTCGCAGGTTTTTTCGGGCCAGAGGTTTTTCGGGGTCAAGATTGCGGCGGCGAGTGATTGATGGTCCGGCCAGTTGGGATCAGCGGGAATTTTCGGAATGATGCTGGCGATGATGGATTTCGCTAAAACGGAATTGGCATGAAGGTTGGCGATGACGACTGAGACATCGACTGCGGCTTCCTCGGTTTTCCAGCAATCATAATCGGTCACCATGCATAGCGAGGCGAAGGCAATTTCAGCTTCACGGCAGAGCCGGGCTTCTGGGGCGTTTGTCATGCCGATGATATCGAATTCCAAGCTGCGATACATGTTAGATTCAGCACGAGTTGAAAAAGCAGGTCCGTTCATGGAGACATAGGTTCCGCTGCTATGAAGATTCGCGGTATGTGCGCTGGCGGCTTCGAGCAAAAGTCCACGCATGAGATGGCTGTATGGATCACCAAACGAAACGTGGGCCGCGATGCCGTTTCCAAAAAAAGAAAATTTATGCGAGCGCCCTGTGCGATCAACGAGTTGATCAGGGACCACGATGTCTCTGGGTCTGATCTTTTCACGAAGCGATCCACACGCATTGACCGAAACGATCCAGCGCACGTTCAAAGATCGCAGCGCCCAGATATTTGCACGGTGATTGATTTCATGAGCGAGCAAACGATGGCCTCGGCCATGACGGGGGAGAAAGAACACACTGCGGCCGGCGAGCTTGCCTTCGACGATATCATCCGAGGGAATGCCGAAGGGAGTTTCGATCGCATGGGTGCGAACGACTTCCAAAGTGTCGATTTCATAAAGGCCGGAGCCACCGATGATGGCGAGAGAGGGTGCTTGCATGGTTGGTTCGCACTAGAGTGGGGTATTTCTACGGTGTTATTCCATGATAAAAATCCGCCTTGGAAAGAACGCCAAAAGCGGTTCAGTATGTTTTCGAAATGGACGAATACGATCGCCGCGAGTTTTTGAGTTTGAGTTTGCCCTCGTTTCTCGGGGTGTTGACGGCATTGCCATCGCTCTGTGCGTTGGCGACTCGGGCGAATGCGGCGGAAGGTCGGATTCCAGAAGATGGGGCGATGAATTGGGAGGCGTTTCTTGAGGCGGTGAGCAAGGAGGCAGGAAAACAACATTTGGATGCATGGAATCAGGATTCTTATGTTCAGACGATTTCTAAACTTGCCAGCCGCCTGCATCTGGAAGACCCGACCTTGTTAGATGCTCTTGCACAGATCAAAACTCGTCTCGTGAACGGTAAGGTAGATTTTCAATA
>JBILAN010000008.1:0-54861 GCA_044354135.1 Luteolibacter sp. | reverse complement strand
TTGCAGACAGGGTCATCGCCCATCGCAACCAGAGCCCTTTGCGTGGCTACTCGGATCTCAATATGTTACTTGTCGATCCGTTAAAAATTCGTGATTCATCCGATCCCGATGACTCATCATTTTTTGGAAATCCTGTTTTTTTTGAGAAGACACCGAAAGTTATCGATAATGATGATCCAAGTGATCTGGTTGAATGGAATGATGTCGGAAGGGAGGAGTTGATGCGTAAGGTAATGGATCTTGTTACGTTTCATTCGAAAACCTTTCGCATCGTTGTGGCGGGAGAAGTTCGTTCTAAATCGGGCAAGCGTCTCGCACGAGCGACCCGCGAGTTTCATTTCACCGTCGAGCCCGAACGCGACTCGAATGGTCTAGCTATAACGAAAGGTAAACCACGCATCACTAAGCATTATGAAATTTCTTTTTAGATTATCGACAGCCCTAGTCTGCCTGATGCCCATTCTCAGTGCAGCGGAAAACGAGTGTTTTGGTTTCCTGAATGTGGTGAATATGATTCCTTCAACAACCAGTATTGAAATACATCTTGCCGAAAAAAAACTGGTGCCGAACGGATTGAAACCCGCTGCCGAGACCGGTTGGTTTATGATTCCCGTCGGCACACATTCGATTTCCATAAGTCACCCTAGTCACAGAAAATTGAGCTCAAGCATTTTAGTTACCGAAGGCGCTTCTAACGTGGTGGTGATCTATCTCCAATCCTCTGAACGCACGCAAGCAGACGGGAAACCCTTTCCTCCAAAAATTTCGATTTTTTCGATTTCAGCTTACGAATCCACAGGTTATGCGCTTAAAGCCGTGTCCATGCTTCCCGCGACCAACCACTTCCAGTTTGCGCGAGAAAACATCGAACTGGAATTTCGCAAAGTCACTGAAGTTCCAAATTGGACGGGTGGAGAATTTCAGATCCAGCACAATGGCAAACTCATCGGCGAAGTGAGTCGTGGCCGCGAGCGCGCTTCATACATGTTGCTTATGGGCACCGATCACCAAGGCAAAAATCTAACAGCTATTGTCAGTGCTGATCCGCAAAAACTTCCTCCATGGATGCAAAAATAGAATCGAGCTTGAGGTCTTTATAATTTTAGTTTGAATAGGCGCAATGACGCATCAGGAAATCCAGCTCTATATCGATACGGTAATCGGATTGAATTTCAATGGCTACTCAACGCAGTCGGGAGAAATGATGACAAGTGAGGGCGGAGACGGTCGATTTTTTGGGAAAGTCACCGCCACCCAATACATCGGTCTGCAAGAAAGAAAAGACTTCTATCTTGTCATCGGTGAAACCGTAAAGCAGACGCAGATTATTAAATTTGGCGATACGGAATGTCTCAAGCCGAGTGAATTGGAACTCGATATCATGCTCTTCAAAGAACTAGGCATCGAGTTCGATCAGAAGTGATTTCAGGAGGGGTTTATAAATTCCAAAAGCGCTTACTATTTTCTGAGAGCTGCTCAAGAATTTCTGAGCCAATTGCTTTCTCGAACGCTTTTGCAATTGCTCCCAAATTGGCGGGATGATTCAAATCACCGTTGATCGGGAATTCTATCAACTCCAAGGGTGGCGCCATTTCCGGAGCATCGGTTTCTAATAAAATGCGATTTCTTGGTAAACGTTTGAAAACTTCTAACACTTTTTGCTTCCGAGATTGTAAAAAATATCCTGAAAACGAAAACCACGCCCCGCGTTTAAGCAAGCGCTGCGCTACTTCGATCGACCCACCGAATGAATGCATGAGAAATTTTTCCGGCCATGCATCGTTTTCATCCATCAATCGAAACAGCTGATCCCAAGCTTTCAGGCAATGCACGGTCATGACCCTTTTTAGGTCTGCTGCAATTGCGACCTGCTTTGCAAACACCACTCGTTGCACTGCCATGCTAGGTGCTTTTACCCAACCATCCAGACCGATCTCCCCAACGCTTGCGTGCTTATTCTCACGCAGCAAATTCCTCAGTCGCTCCTCCCAGCCATCTGAATCCGTATCAGCAAACCACGGATGCACGCCGTAGGCAGGACGGACAAAATCAGGGAACTGCTCCGCCAGAAGTCGCACTTTTCCCCAATCCGCCTCTTGCGTGGCATTCACCACGCAGCCCGTAACCCCGACATCCTTCATGGTAGCGATCAGATTAGTGGCGGGCTGCCCAAACCTTAAACTCTGCAAGTGATTGTGGGAATCATACAACACGTAGCGATGCTAGATGGTATGCATGTGTTATTCAAGCGGCTCTGATGTAGGGCGCGTCTCACCTCAAGCCCCTTGTCAAAAGCCCTCAGTATCGCTGGTATCAGGCTGGTAGGCCTAATAAGGTAAATAACTAGGGTAAATATTACAAAACCAGTCATTATGTGGGCGACAAGATCGCATTCCAACGCTTGCTTCCTCGCTCCGTCCAGTATATCCACCCACTCCCAGCCCGTAATGGGCGTAGCCCAATTTCTCATGATCAAGTGGATTCTCCAAAAAATCGTCGGCAGCAAAAACATGCGCGAGATACGTCGCATCAGGCCTACCGTCGTGCGCATCAACGAAGTCGAGCAAGCGCTGCAGCGTGAACCTGAGGAAAAACTCCGTGAAATGACGGCGAAATGGCAGGCGCACCTCGCGCGTTATCACGAACTCCAAGCGCCAGCAAAGCCTGTCATTGAACGCATGTCGTCAGAGGAATTGGAGAATACTGCTGCTGTTTTGGAAAATCGCTTAAAAGACCTCCGTGGCGAATTCCCGTCTCTTCCCTTATCCATTCACCCCAATCCCGAGGCGATCGAAGCCGCGAAAGCAGCGTTTCATGAAATCGAGCCTGAGTTTCAAAAAGCCCGCGCCAAATACTTGGAAAGCATCCTGCCCGAGGCATACGCCGTCGTGAAAAACGGCGCTCGTCGCATGTGTGGCAAGGAAATCCAGGTTAACGAACATCCACTCGAATGGCAAATGGTGCACTTCGATGTGCAGCTCGTTGGTGGCATCGCCCTGCATCGCGGGATGATTGCCGAGATGCAAACGGGTGAAGGAAAAACCCTTGTCGCGACCCTTCCGGTTTTCCTCAACGCCCTAACAGGCCTCGGCGTTCATGTCATCACGGTCAATGATTACCTCGCAAAACGTGACTCGGATTGGATGGGCTCGCTGTTCCGTTTTCTCGGTCTGTCAGTCGGTTGTATCCAAAACCAAATGGCACCATGGGACAGGCGTGAGCAATATGCTTGCGACATCACCTACGGAACCAACGCTGAGTTCGGCTTCGATTACCTCCGCGACAACGGCATGGCTTCAACGAAAGACGAGCAAGTCCAGCGCGGTCACTATTTCGCGATTATCGATGAGGTCGACTCCATCCTTATCGATGAAGCCCGCACACCGCTCATCATTTCCGGCCCTACGGCACAATCCTCTCATCAGTTCGATAAATACAAGCCGCTCATCGAGTCGCTTGTGAAAAAACAAACCGCTTTGTGCAATGATTTCGCTGCCGAAGCCAAGAAGCTCGCCGAAGCTGGCGACATGGACGGCGCGGGTCGTATGCTTTTCAAAATCAAGCTCGGTCAACCTCGCAACCGCATGTTGATGCGTTTCATGGAGGAGCCGGAAAACCGTCGTCTCATCGAGAAAACTGAGCTTTCATTGCATCAAGACGCGCGCAAAAAAGATCTCTTCGAAATCAAGGAAGAGCTCTATTTCACAATTGATGAAAAAAGCAATGATGCCGATCTCATGGAGATAGGTCGCCAGTTCCTTGCTCCTGGAGATCCTGAGTCGTTCACTCTGCCAGATCTCGGCACCTTGTTTGCAGACATCGATACAAATCTCGATCTAACAGAAGAACAAAAGATCGCCGCGAAGGAACAAGCCCAGCAGCGCATGGATGCTCAAGCGGAAAAGATCCACAACATCTCGCAGTTGCTCAAAGCATACTGCGTTTACGAAAAAGACGTCCAATACGTTGTTAAAGACGGCAAGGTCATCATCGTCGACGACAACACGGGTCGTGAAATGCCGGGTCGCCGCTGGTCAGATGGACTCCATCAAGCTGTTGAGGCGAAAGAAGGTTGCGCGATTGAGAAGGAAACCCAGACTTTCGCGACGATCACGATCCAAAACTATTTCCGCCTTTATGAAAAACTCGCGGGTATGACAGGAACTGCGGAAACCGAGGCTGCAGAGTTTCATGATATCTATCGCCTCGATGTGCTGCCCATTCCGACAAACCGTCCGAATACACGAGTTGACGAGAACGATCAGGTTTTCAAAACACGTCGTGAGAAGTTCAATGCAGTGATCGAGAAGATCAAAGAAGCCCACGAAAAAGGCCAGCCCGTGCTTTGCGGAACGGCGTCCGTTGAGGCTTCGCAAACATTGGCGCGGATGTTGCAGCGCGCGAAAATCCCGCACTCGGTTCTGAACGCAAAATTCCACGAGCAAGAAGCGGAAATCATTTCCCAAGCAGGCCAGGCAGGCGCGGTCACCGTTTCCACCAACATGGCGGGACGCGGAACCGACATCAAACTTGGCAAAGGCGTGCCAGAAGTCGGCGGACTTTTTGTCATGGGCACAGAACGTTACGAATCACGCCGCGTCGATCGCCAGCTCCGTGGTCGTTGCGCCCGTCAAGGCGATCCAGGTCGCTCGCAGTTCTTTATTTCTTTCGAAGACGATCTCATGCGCAACTTCGCAGCCGCCGAGAAAATGACCGCTATGATGGAACGCTTCGGTATGAAAGATGGCGAGGCTCTCGAACATTCCTGGCTGAACCGCTCGGTGGAAACAGCGCAGAAGCGAGTTGAGCAACGCAATTACACATGGCGCAAACGTGTGTTAGATTTTGATGATGTGATGAACCGCCAACGTGAAGTCGTTTACGGCTATCGCAACGAAGTGCTTTCCACCGAGACACCGCGCGATCTCGTTACGGAAATCATCGAAGAAACCATTCCTGCAAAAGTGAATGAGTTTCTCGTCGATCGTGATTACGACGCCCCAGATCACTCCGAACTTCTAGGATGGGTGAACGCAACCTTGCCGATCAGTATCACCATCGAAGAACTCGATGTATCAAAGACACCTGAGCAGATATCGGATTACTTGGTCAGCAAAGTTAAGGAAACCTACGAGATCAAAGTCCGTAACTTGCCATACGAAGTGCTCGATCAAGAGGAGCGCCGGATGGTGCTAGTCGCTATCGACAAGCAATGGCAGTCACATCTCTACAACATGGACGCACTCCGCGAAGGTGTCAGCCTCCGCGCTCAAGGCCAGAAAGATCCGCTCATCGAGTACAAGAACGAAGCCTACAACCTTTTTGTTAGATTGATGGATTCGATCAAGCAAGAAGCCCTCAGCAACCTGTTCCGCTCCGCTTCGAATCTTGCCGATTTCCTAAAACAGCTCCACAGCCAGCCTAAACAACTCCAAAGCAGTGAGACTCAACTCACTCAAAACAACATGGCAATCACTGGCAGCCTGGAAAACGTCGATCCCTCACAAGTCGACTCATCCGGCAGCGGCGAACTCAAGCTCAACCTCCCAAAACGCAAGCCCACCTTCGCCATCGAAACCACAGGTCGCAACGCCCCCTGCCCCTGCGGCTCCGGTAAAAAGTTTAAACAGTGCTGCGGAAAGTGAGCGTGGCGGCGGATTGCATCCGCCCAGCCAAACATTCACAAAAGAAGAAGTAAGCAGAGCGTGAGTGATGCGATCACCTAGTATATCTAGCCTCTAGTGACTGACCTCTACAACTGAATAATAGTACATTCCGAGTCCTCATTTTTTCCTTTCGAGGTTTGAAATCTCATTTATCGCAGAGCGCTCCAGCCAAATCAAAAATCAACAATCGGAAATCATCAATCGTCAATTTCTTCGCTCACAGTGGTTTGATTGACGAACGACGATTGTTAATTTTTGATTTAAATACAGCAGATAACAAATCACCTCTCCACCTGCACTTTGGTAGAGGCTGACATGCCGCGATCATCCATCACATGAATTTCGCTCAAGCCATCGGCATCGTTCCAGACGAAAGCTTCTGTCGCGGCGGTGGAGCCGAGAAAGACGCCGTTGCCGAACCAGAACAATCGATTCACTCCTGCCGCGGCTTTTGCTTTGCAAATGAGGCCTGAAGTATTGCTGTTGATTTGATAGAGATGCCCACCGAGAGGTGAAATGATTTTCGGAGCATCGTTGGATAGAGTAATCACATCGGCGCTTTGAGGAATCGCGCGTCGGGGAAGGCCGGCGAGACGAAAAAGTTGTAGATATTCAGGTGACCAAAATTCATGGATTTGCGGAGTGATGTTAGAATCGCCATCTCGCGGCGTGACGCGTAGTCCGGTGTGTTGATCAACCCAGATCAAGCGATGCAGATCACATGGCATAATGGGCGATACTCCTGACAGGAAATATCCGTCACATCGGTGTTTGCAATGCTCGCTTGGGATCATTCCTGAAACAGCACACATTTTTACTTGTTTCACGCTAGCGGGTGCAGCAGGCAGCGGTTCTGCGAGTCCGGTGCGAGAAAATAGTTGATGCATCAATGGAGCGGCCATTGTCAGACCTTGGAAGGATGGGTTGGGTCGCGCATCGAAATTTCCTATCCATACTAGAATCAACGTGCGCCCGCTGATCCCGATCGCCCATGCATCGCGGTATCCTTGTGAGGTTCCGGTTTTGTAGGAAATCGTCGGCTGAGAAAATGGCTCACGTTGCGCGGGATCCGCCATCATGTAGCGCGCCAACCAACGAGAGCCTTCGCTGAGAACTTGAGATTGCTGTGGTGCGGTATAAGTTGCGCCGCGTTCAAAGACCAAAGGACGAGTTTGTCCATCATCGGCGAGTGCTGCGTAAAGCATTGCCATTTCCTCCGGTGTGGCAGGCGCTACGCCCAAGCCAAGTGCCAATCCATAGTGTTGCGCAGGATGATCCATTTTCAATCCAGAATCTTTGAGGAAACCGTACAGACCTTTACCATGGAGCTGTTGCATCATTTTTAAAGCGGGGAGATTTCGACTCCGATAAAGCGCTTCCCTTGCTTTCACGGGGCCAAGAAAATCGCGTTCGTTGTTTTCTGGATTGTAGTCATGAAAACGCATCGGCGCATCAGCAAGCAAGGTGTTCGGATGCAGTAGCCCTTGTTCGATCCCCAGCCCGAAAATGAATGGTTTGTATAACGAACCCGGAGAACGTTTGACCCGTAGCCCGTCGATCTGACCCTCGATTGCGTTGTTGAAAAAACCACCCGAACCCACGTAAGCGAGGACTTCACGGGTCGGTGCATCCACCACGATCACCGCGGCGTTGCCTACGCCTTTTTCGTCCACACGAACCAGATAATCGCATACCGTTTTTTCGACGATCGTTTGCAAATTAGAATCGATGCTGGATTCAGATTTAGATTCACGCATGCGCCGTGCAAGGTGCGGTATTTCGCGCGGCACCGGCACCGGCTCCCAGCGATAATCCGCAAGCATGGGATCTGTTTTTCCCAGTTTTTCTAGCAGTCGATTTCTTGCTGCGATGGTATCCGGCAATTCATCGATGCCAGAGCGCGGACGCCGTAGTGCGGGTCGTTGCGGCAACATCACTAGTGCTACGGATTCTGCTAGTTCTAGTTCATCGGATTTTTTCCCGCACCAGAGTAAACTTGCAGCAGAGATTCCTTCAATATTTCCGCCATAAGGAACCGTGTTGAAATAAGCTTCGAGTATCTGCCCTTTGGTATAGTATTTTTCCAGTTGAATCGCACAGAGCATTTGCTGAAGCTTTCCGGTGATACTTCGCGTTTTCAGCTGAAAGCGTAGCCGTGCGTATTGCATGGAAATCGTTGATCCGCCACCACGTGAGATGCCTTGCAAGCGGCCGAATACCGCACGCGCCATCGATAGCGGATTCACTCCCGGATGAGAAAAGTAATACTCATCTTCATAAGCCAAGGTCGCGCGACGCATGGTCGGTGAAACCTGCTCGAGCGGCACGCGGATGCGGTAGCGATCGTCTTTAGCCAAGCCCAGGTGAAGGACTTTTCCGTCGCGATCTCGGAGGACTGGCGACCACGTGAGGTCTTCGCGATAGAGTTCACAACGTGGAATCCTCAGCCAAAGGATTCCCAACAGCAGCAAGATAATGCCGATGCTGAAAATCAATCTGCTTAGGATTCTGTAAAGTTTGATTTTCACTCGCGTGTCACAACTTTGATGCGATTGCCCAAGCCGACTCCGTTCACTCCGCGGTCATACATGGACTCGGCAAACAACGGGGGGATGACGAATTCTCCTGCGCTGGTAGCGCGGAGTTCGTATTCGATTTTCAAATCTTTGGCTCCTTGAAGTGAGAAGAAGATCAGATTACGATCTTCACGCATGTCGACGCGTTCCGTTCCTGCAACCGTTCCTACTCCTGCTTTCATCCCGCCTGGCTCCATCGCAAAACCACCTGGCAGCAGATCGATCATAACCAAATTACCCAGCGGGATGTTGCTGATGTTACGGGCGCGTAAAGTCATTTTAAATGAATCGCCAACCGTGATGGATTCAATCGGATTGCCATCGCGAGTGGTGATTTCCCGATAAACTTCGATACCGTCTTTCTGGGCCTTGGTTGGGAGTTGGCGATCAAAGCCTTCCTCCACGACCTGATAGAACAAGCCTTGGTCTCCGTCCTTCTGATCGAGTTTGAATTCCAAAGCCTTCATATTTTCTGCAAACGGCGCACTTCCGAAAATCTCTTCGGTTTTGAGAAGTGAAATCGGTGCCGTGCCTGCACGTGGAAGCGCATGGATTTGGAATTCAAACGCATTGGCTTTGCTGACTTTGGCAAACTCGCGCATGCCAAGAGTCGCACATGCAGCTGTGATCGTGTTGTATTGATCCTGCCACAACACGCCATAGAGTTTCTGCCAATCGGCATAACCGTAGTCTTTCACAGAATCTGGGAAATGACGTGCGCGAATCGCAAACGAGAGCAGCGCATCGACTTCAGCTCGTGACCAGTAGTCCTCGCCGTTTTTGTATTGATCGGCTTTCGTGAGTTTCCACGTTTTCGTAATCTCTGATGCTTTGTCGTCTTCTTGCAGCAATTTGTAAGTGGCCGCAAGGAAGCTACCACACAGGCGATTTTGCCAGAGGCCTTTATGAGAGCGATCCAAGGCTTCACGCAACGATGCCAAGCTATTCGGACGCTGTCCTTCGCGTGCGAGAAGATAAATCGCGTAAGCTTTGCGATCGGCCATCTCCAGATTGGGAATTTCTCCGGATTCACAGATTTTTTTCAATTTAGTGGATGTGCGGTTTTGTAATTCGTAATCGATGGAGAATCCAGAGTCTCGGGCTTCTCTTAGGAAATGTGCGACGTAGCAGTTTAGAAAATCATCGCTGTCACTTGTGCTACCACGCCAGTAACCGAAGCCACCGCTATTGCCCTGACGGCTTTGCAATTGTTGAATCACCGTCTCTAAGGTGTTTGTGGTAAGATCGCCTTGTTGCGGCAGAGCCTCCATGGCGCGATAGGATAGCAAAGTCATGCCTTTGCTGGTGAGTTGTTCCGTGCAATCGTAAGGATATGCATTCATATAATCCCGCATACCGAGCGCGAGCACGACCGGTAGCGGAGATGCAACGACTTCACTGCGTCGGTAAGCGTCATACAAACTGCGAGTGACCTCTTGTTCGTGTTTCGCGGTGCGGATGTAAGCGCTTCGCACTTGGGTGCGGAACGGCGATGCTGGGCGTATGCTGATCGTTTCCGTGCGAACTGCCGATTCCGTCTCGGATTTGGCAAAGCATTTCACGCTTGCTGAACCGAGGGAGTCCAAGGCTTTGAAGCGGAAGCGCTGGGTGACCTCGCGTGATTTCTCGACGGAAACTTCCGCTCCCGATTCCCCCACGATTTGCAAATGCGGCGATGGTTCGACACGGAGCGCGACATCGGACAGCCCTTCTTTTTCTAACAGATTAGTAAGAGTGACCGAAACCACAAACTCGTCGCCCGGTGTGACAGTTGTCGGTGAATTCAAGGTGAGCACCAAAGGCGAGCGCACCAGTGAGGCGGCTTGTGCCGATCCGGCGCGAGTTTCGGTTACAGCTATGGCCATAATCGTCAGAGTCCCGGCGAAATAATCCGGAACCGTGTATGAGACTTCGCTGCTTTCAGGTCCTGCAATTTTGATTCCAGACCACCAGACGACTGGAGCATCGCGTTTTCGTTTGAATGGATTGAGGGTCATTGAGAGAGCATCCATATCTCCTTCGTCCCCACCACCGCCGAAGGCTGCGTGGTTTTTGATGAAGCGATATTCTGGCAGCAATAAATCAAACCATTGTTGCGTCCGGACTTCGAGTGCCTGTTTGCGGAAAAAGAAACTCAAGGGCTCAGGTCGTTTGTAGCGGGTGATTTGGTGAATTCCTTCATCAACCGCATATAGGACGATTCGAGATGCTCGATCTGCACGGTAGTTGATTTTTAATTCCTGGCCGGGTCGAACTTCTTTAGGCACGGAGAGCTCGATTTTGATCGTTCTGCCAGATGGCTCGATGGTCAGTGGTTGGGTGGCGTAACTCAACGGCGTCATGAACACATCCGGTGAATCCAACGAACGCACAAACGAGACGTTGCAATACACCGTGCCTTCCAAGCCTACAGGGATTTTCACACGATGCACACTTGCCTTGGTATCGGCTTTAAACCATTGGGCGTGTAGAACTTTATCACGTTCGATGGTGATCAATCCAGCGCCTGCATATGGTGCGACGATGGAAACTTCGATCTCACCCCCAGCCACAACTTTGGAATCTGCAACGGTTAGAGTGAGTTCGGCTTCCCGTTCTAGATTTTTATCTTCATCGCCTTTTCCAACGATGCGATAGGGAAACTCGCAGATCACATGGTTCAGATCATTGATCACTTGGAAGGTGAAATGCCCCACCTTGCTGGTATCCAAACTTAGCTCCGTTGGAGCGGCGCTCCAGCTGATATCTTTTTTCTCGCTCAACACCGTCTCACGTTGCTGCGATTCATAGCTCATGTTTCCATTGTCATCCTTACGAAGCACGGAAACATATCTCGTTTCATTGATGCGATAGCGCAGGTTTTCGACGGCAACGGCTTTTAGGTTTTGATCAAGTGCGACGAGTTTTACTTTTCCACCAGTATCCTTGCCGAGGTAATCCAACTGACAATCGGCATCGAAGCCAGCAACGTAGTCGCCGGGAGAAACGAGGAAGCTGCGTTGTTCGCGTACACCGTGACCGCCATCGTTTTCGAAAGCTTCAAGATTCAGCGAGACGCTCATGTTTACATCGTCGAACTTCGCGAGATCCAATGGCATTTCCGCGAGTCCTTCGGCTGAAGTTTTCACCTCGCCCAGTTCGACTTTCCGGCCAGCTATGGAATACGATTTAGAATGAGTGCTGTTGTAGAACTGGTAGTCCGGCCATGTGGAGAAACGGAACTCCACAGCATCCAAATGCATGATGCCTGTGATGCGCCTATCTCCTGCCGCTGCGCCGAACAAATTTTCTAACGAAATTTTCGCCGCGAGGTCACCAGGCTTCACCCATCCTTTCGGCAAGCTCGGCTCGAAATCCACTTTCATCTTCATGCGGTCGGGGCGGAAGTCCTCAACACGAAGGGGGATGCGTCCTAACAAAAATTTCAAGGAATCATGATCGCCGACCCAAAGTGCCAGTTCGTAAACGCCCGTAGGTTGGGATTCCGACGTTTGAAAAGTGCCGTCGATGAAGCCATCAGCTGGAAGCTTGAAATCTTGTGCAGCGATTTTGCGTCCGGTTGTGTCACTTAGGATCGCGCGAACAGGAAGTCCTTCAATGACTTGTTGCCAATCACGGCGTTTTACGATGCCGCCAAAATGGACTTTGTCGCCAGGGCGATAAACGCCACGCTCGGTGAACAAATGTGCTTCTACGCTTTTCGTGCGGGATGCGAGCACGCCGTCTACATCGTAGCGTGAGTAATCCAACGCGGGCAAATGTCCCGGACGAATGGGGATGAATGACAGGTCCTTACCTTGTCTCACGACGATGGCGACGGGTTGTTGTTCGCGGGCGGTGACGGTTGGTTTTGGCAACGTGGCGCGACCCGTGACGTCCGTGGTGCTTTTTGCCAAGCTGCTGCCATTTCGTGCCAGTATTTCGACGCTTGCACCGGCAACGGGCTTTTGTCCTTTGAGCGACATCACAAACACATCACGGCTGAGATCCGCGTTGGTTTTGGTTAACAATCCAAGATCCGTAAGCATCAAGAAACGCTCGACCTGCTGGCCAAGCTCGCTCCAATGCACGGTTTCATCCGGTTTGACATCGGAAAACCACTTGCTCGGGTGGGTGGTGGAGCCATCGGCATTGACGTAGATGATTTTGGCCAGGGAATCATCGATGCTAAAGAAGCCGCCGTTTTCCACTTCATCGAGGTGTTCCCAGTCTGTTTGAGGTCTTTGAATGCGAGAATAAATCGAAGTATCAGGCTCTTCAGGCAGGATGGCATCTACAGCTTGCGCTTCTACAAAATACAAGCCGCGCGAGATATCCGGATCGCTGGTATCGGCTATTGCCATGGCTTTGTTCAAATCAAATGCCGTGAAGCACGCGTCCCAATCATTCTTTTTATCCACGCGCAGTACGAAGGTCTGGGTTCGCACCAAGCTGTCTTTTCCGAAATCGCCTTCGAGCGCAGGAGCGGAAAAATTGCCGTAGTCGTTTTGGGTGATCATGTGGTTGATCTCGCCTGCGCGGATACGACCGCAGGTAATGGAAATGTAGCCCACTCCGCGTGATTTGAACTGGATGGTTCTCTCACCGTTCAGTGCGATGATGTTGCCCTTGCCGGTCCATTCCAATTCCAATGGGTATTCTGGAACTTCTATGAATTTGTGATACCGATCGGCTAAAACAAATCCACCAAGCGCTTCCATGCCTTTCATCACTTGAAAATACATCCGACCCGGAACGGGAGAGAAAAACTGATAGGCATGTTCATTAGGAAATGGCGATTCACCTTCGTTTTGCACACGCTCTAACGAAATTTGCGTAGCGCGCTTCATGATTTCAGGTGTGATGTCGTTTTCTGATTTATGGTTGTCGGACATCCATTTGTCATCGGCTGGAGCCAAGCGCCAGAGGTTCACATGCTTGTCCGCATCTATAGGAGAAATCCCAAGGCTTGATTTAAATGTTAGAAATTGCTTCGGCTCGCCTTGTTGATTTTTGGCGATATCGATGTTTTGCGATTCGATCTGCAGCGCGGAGTATTTACTTGGCACTCGGGCTTTCGCGACCAGATCGGACGTCATCGCCTCGCCGCCACTCGTCGCACGCAGGGCTTTTGCGATGGTGAGTTTCACTTCCTCGGTTTCTTCCGGCACTCGCACACGGGAGCTGCGGAAATACCATTCGTTTGGTGAGCTGGTTGGAGTAAGAGTGAAGCCCGGCTTGTCTCCGCCGAATGCCTGTGGCTTTTCCGCAAGCGAAACCAGGACCATTTGTGCCTGCAGCTCTTCTCGGGTCAGCGCGTAGTTTGCGCCTATCGTTGCGGTCAACTCATGAACTTCTGGCTGATCTGGTTGAGTGTAAAACTGGAAGCTATTTACATTCAGGGATAATTTGTTTGTTTTAAAATTCGCTTCTGATTTTGTTAGAACGACTTCATCCGGAAATGCGGCCTCGTTCAAACTCAGCGCATATTTTTTACCTGCCTGCCATTCCTTTTCCGGCGTGAAACGCAGAGTGCGATCATTAGACCATTTCCACGTGCCGGGAATCGATGGAATTATTTTCACCACATCGCGCACCACTTGATCAATTTTATCTAATGGCGCAGCAGCATTACTGAAAGAAATAATAAGTGGTCCGTATGTCGGCACACCTTGATTCCATGCAGTCGATGTTGGAATGGTTAACGTGTAATTGAGATCACGCTTCGCAAGCAGCTGGCGTTCTTGAGGGCGATGTATCTCCCACCACTTCTGCCATTGTTGAACGCCGACGGTGATCAGGATTGCCGTAAGCGCGAGTCCCGACCAAAGCTTGGGTCTCTTTGTTAGGTGTCCGAAAATTTTGTTAGAAGACCAGCGCAACCACAAAGGTGGCTGCCAGGTCCCGATGAGTGCGTTGAGAATAACCGCAAAGAAGCGAAAAATCGATTTCGCAAGACGAGTGAAACCCCCGGATGACGGAGGGATATTGGTGTTCATAATAGGATTGGAAAACGCCCCATCAAAGCAAATTTCCTATCGAATGACAAACTATCCCCCCGAAATTTGTGGGAAAATTTTTAGGTTACGATTTCGCCTCAAAGCGTTTTGAGGCCTCCGTCCAGTTGACGACATTCCACCATGCGGTGATGAAATCAGCGCGGCGGTTTTGGTAGTGGAGGTAGTAAGCGTGTTCCCAGACGTCGAGGCCGAGGATGGGTTTGCCGAGATCGGCGTCCGGAACGATGCCTTTCATGAGAGGATTGTCTTGGTTGGGGGTGCTGGTGATTTTGAGTTTGCCATCTTGTAAGATCAGCCATGCCCAACCGGAGCCGAAACGTTTTGTCGCCGCCTCGCCGAAAGCTTTCTTGAAAGCGTCCATGGAGCCAAATGCTGAGACGATCGCGGCGGAGAGTTTTTCAGAAGGCGCGCCGGACTTCGCAGCGGGTGCGAGGGTTTCCCAGAAAAACGTATGGTTCCAGTGGCCTCCGCCATGGTTTCTTAAAGCAGTGCGTATGGGTCCTTCGGCTACGCTCGTGAGATTGGCGATATAATGAGTCCACGGCAGGGTCTCTCTTTGTGGCATGGTTTGGAGGGCATCAGTAAGTCCCTTGATGTAGGCTGCGTGGTGCTTGCTATGATGAATTTCCATGGTCCGCGCATCAAAGTGAGGCTCGAGCGCATCGTAGGCGTAAGGGAGTTTTGGCGAAGCAGGAGCTGCGACTGTCGCTTCCGCAGAAGCACGTTCGTTGAGTAAAGCAGCTCCGGCAGCGAGGGTGCCGAGTTGGACGAATTGGCGGCGGTTGAGGGAGTTTGATTCAAGCATGGTTTAGTTTAATAAAACAGCTTGAGGAAAGTTCAACTATTTAGACCGTAGCGGCGGATTTTATTCGCCATGCAAAAATGATGGATTGGCAGGGGGATGCAGTCTGCCGCCATGGTCCAAAAAAACCTTTGGCAAGTGGCGATGGGTGTTTAAGGCTTTCGCCTAATCTATGAAACATCGGCAACTTATTCTATCCTCGGTGCTTTTAATCGTCATACTCGTCGCCATCAATAATCTCTCTCCAAAGAAAACCGCTGACACTGGTGTTCTTGTTCCAGTGGAGTTGCGTTGTGATGGCGCGGTGAATCCACTCGGTGGCTCGCCAGCGCCGTTGCTGACTTGGCAGCTTTCCAGCACTGTGCGTGGAGAGCAGCCGATGGCGTGGCAAGTTCGTGTCGCTACAAGTGAGAAAATATTAGCCAGTGACGCTACAGATTTATGGGACTCTGGGAAAGTTGGAGTTGGTAATGAGGTGATGGAAGAAACTTTGACCAGTAGGTTAGATAAAATACCGGGCCTGCGTTATGCAGGCCAAGCCTTGAAAGCCGGAACCCGCGCTCATTGGCAAGTGCGTTGGTGGAATGCGAAAGATCAAGTTTCGCCGTGGAGTCAGATCGCAACTTGGGAGGTCGCTCCATCATCCGTGGCCGATTGGCAGGGCGCGCGTTGGATGGACGATGGGAAACCTATTCCCACTCAAGATGAAGATTTTTATAAACCCGATCCCGCTCCCTTGATGAGGCATGAGTTCACGGTTTCCAAACCTATAGCCAAAGCCCGCCTTCATTTCGCTGGCCTCGGTCTCGGGCTCGCAAACGTCAACGGCAGCCCTGTTTCCGATCAAGTCTTCGATCCCGCATGGACAAATTTCGACAAACGCATTTTGTTCCGCACGCATGATGTGACTGATCATCTCCAAGAAGGCGAAAACTGCCTCGCGCTGATGCTCGGTAATGGTTGGTATAATCCGCTTCCTCTGAAGATGTGGGGCAATCGCAATATCCGCGACTCACTTCCTCTCGGATGTCCTCGTGCTATCGCGCTATTGGTCATCGATCATCCAGATGGCACCAACACCACCGTGAAAAGCGGAGAGGGCTGGAAAATGGCGGAAGGTCCGACGGTTCGGAACAGCATATACTTGGGCGAAGAGCGGGATGCCCGACTCGATCCCGCGGGCTGGGATTTCCCAGAATTCGACGATACAAGCTGGAAACCTGTCCATCTCACGGAGCATCCACTGGAGCCGCTCATGCCGCTGAAGATGCAGCCGGTCAGAAAACAAGAGCCGATCTCAGCGAAAGCCATCACCACCCCACAGCCAGGCGTTCACATTGTCGATTTCGGCGTGAATTTCACCGGCGTCCCAGAAATTGCAATAAATGTCCCAGCTGGGACAAAGATTGTAGTGCGATTTGGTGAGTTGTTGCATGAGGATGGGACTTTGAATTTCCTGACGAGCACGGCGGGGCAGATTAAAGGGCTTAAAAAAGATGCCAATGGAAACATGGTTCCGAAAGGCGGTCCTGGCTCGCCGGAATTTGCATGGCAGCAGAATGTTTACATCGCACGAGGCGGTGGCACGGAAATTTTTGTGCCTCGCTTCACTTTTCATGGTTTCCGTTACATGGAAATCAGCGGGCTACCAGAAACACCAAAGACGGAAAATTTCCGCGCGTTTCCTCTGCATACGGATGTGCCGAGCGTGGGCTCTTTCTCTTGCTCGAACGAAGATTTTAACCGCATCCAGGAAATCACACGCCGCACGTTTCTTTCTAACATCATGACCGTGCAGTCCGATTGCCCGCACCGCGAACGTTTCGGCTACGGCGGTGACATCGTCGCAACCAGCGAGGCATTCATGATGAATTTCGACATGGCGGGATTCTACGCGAAGACCGTCCGCGACTGGGGCGATGCGGTGAGGCCGGATGGTCGCTTGACCGATACCGCACCTTTCGTCGGCATCGATTACTGCGGAGTGGGTTGGGCGATGGTGCATCCGCTTTTGTTAGAACAGCTTTACCGCTACTACGGCGATCGCGCCTTGATTGAAGAGCAACTCCCCGTCGCTATTCGTTGGATCGATGTGGTCGCAGCCCAGAGGCAAGATGGCTTGATCGTCAAAGGCCTCGGCGATCACGAAGCGCTCATTCCCGCTCGCAGTCCCGCACATCTCACGCCGAAGTTTATCGATAGCGCGCGTCGTATCGCGAGGTTGTCGCGGATCATTGGAAAAGTCGAAGATGCTGAGCGTTTCGATCAAATGGCGAATGAGTCCGAAGCCGCATGGTCGAAAGCATTCCTCGATCCTGCAACAGGAAAAGTTGCCGATGGCGCGCAATCGACCCAGACATTCGCCCTTGGATTTGGAGCCGTGCCAGAGGAATCACGCAAAGCGGTTTTCGATCAATTGGTCGGGAGCCTAACAGCAGTTGAAGATAGTCCACGTTTGACCACAGGCATCTATGGCACATGGATCATGCTTGAGCAGCTTTCGAAACATGGACGAAGCGATCTCGCTTACGGTCTCGCTAATCGCGAAACGTTTCCGTCATGGAAATGGATGATAAAAAACGGCGCGACCTCGCTCTGGGAGCATTGGGAGCAGGAACAGAACACCTATTCCCATAGTCACCCGATGTTTGGCTCTGTCTCGACTTGGTATTTCCGCTGGCTTGGTGGCATTCAATGCGCCGATGATGCGGTTGGCTTTGATCGCATCATGCTGCGCCCACAAATTCCTGCTGGCCTCGATTGGGTGAAAACCTCTCATCAATCGCTCCGTGGTGAAATCGTTTCTAACTGGTCGGTCAATGGTAAGGAGCGCGTTTTTGAATTCACCATTCCTGTCGGTGTGACCGCGATCGCGGAGATTCCGGCGCGGGCTGAAGAAACTCTGACCGAAGGCGGGAAAGCGCTTGGTGAATCGCCAGAGATCAAATTGTTAGAATCTTCCGCAAGCATTCATCGAGTGGAGATCGGTAGCGGCACGTATCGGTTTGAAACGAAGTTGAATAATTAGTAGACTGTTAGACAAAAGTCCGTGCACTTAAATAGATTCTTGGGGCAAGATTCCCCAAGAACGACCTGGGGCTGGAATCCCCAGCCACGATGAAATGCGCAGGAACTTTTATAGCGGACTACGCAATTTCCCATTGGTAGGATGAGCTGGAAAGCAGCTCATTGCCTCCTGGGGTGACGTGAATCGTGTCCTCGATACGCACGCCGCCCAGGCCTTTGTAGTAAAGACCTGGTTCAACAGTGACCGTCATGCCGGCTCTGAACTTCCAATCTGCTGTTGCGCGCATGAAAGGGGCTTCATGCACTTCAAGGCCGATGCCGTGACCGAGGCCGTGGAAAAATCCTCTGGGTACTGGGCAATCGCGTTCGGTGACATAGCCTTCTTTATCAAAAAAGGCTTGGATGGCATTGTGAACATTTCCACCAGAAATGCCCGGCTTGATAAGTTCGATTCCAAGCGCATGTGCTTTTTTAACCGTGCGAACGAGTTTCTTTTGCGCATCGCTGGCTTTGCCTTTGAGGAAGGTGCGTGTCATATCGCCCCAATAACCGTCTTCTGGGCGACGTGGAAAAATATCGACCACGATGAGTTCGTTCGGACGGATAGGCCCAGAGCCGGTGTTATGGCAATCGCATGCTTGGTCACCTCCGGCTGTAATCGTGTGGAGGGCAATCGCACCCTGTTCCAAAGCAGCGACGCTGATCAGCTCGCGCAAGCGCTCCGAGGTCAGCTCACGGCCTTGATGGATCAGAGTTTCACCTTTGATTTTGGATTCCGTCAGAGCTTTTCTAACAGCTTTAAAGCCTGCTGCGCTAGCAGCATTGCCTTTGCGGAGGGCTGCGATTTCATTGGCGGTTTTAATGATGCGCTCGGGAAAAAGATCGCCATCGGCTTCAGGAGAAATTTTTAATCCAGCGGCATGCAGTTCAAAAGCTAGGCCGGCAGGAAACCGTGAGCCGACGCGGAATTCTTTGATCCCGTATTTTTTGGCGATTTGTTGAACCTGTTGTGAAATGCTGATTTTCCGATAGTCGGCGACACCAAACTGCTTGGCGGCGGAACTCTGGATATCGTTGAGAAGCAGGATTTCATCGAAATCAGATTCTAACAACATGCGCTGATATTCCATGCTGTGCGAGATCCCGATCTTTTTTCCATTATGTGAAAACGCAAGATATGGATCAAAGGCGCTGAAGCGGCTGAAATACAACATGTCGGGATCATGTGCGTCCGCGTGAAAAAGAATCGGCGGTTTTTTGGAGAATGTTATTTTTTTTGAAACCGATTGTTTTTTTGTGACGGCTTTACGCATATAGAAAAAGTTAGAGTGACTGGAGCTGGCACTTAAAATTTTTTTGAGAAATGAAATGTCCGCTTCTGATAAAACGAATCACAGCAACATGAGTGCTGGATTCTCGATGAGTTTTTTAACTTCAGCGAGGAACGAGGCAGCAACCGCACCATCGACCACGCGGTGATCTGCGGAGATGCCTATGTTCATGCGTAGGCCAACGGCAAGCTGACCGTTTTTGACCACGGGTTTCTGGATCGCTGCACCTACTGAAAGGATAGCGGCTTGTGGTGGGTTTACAATGGCGTCGAAGGAGTCGATGCCCCATGCGCCGAGGTTCGAAACGGTAATTGTACCGCCATCGAATTCATCGGGCTTGAGTTTTTTATCTTTCGCGCGGGCAGCGAAGTCTTTCACCGCACGGGAAATGGCGAGCAGGGATTTCGACTCGGCTTCCTTGATGACTGGTGTTACGAGGCCGTCTTCAACCGCGATGGCAACGGAGAGACCGACGTGTTTGAATTTCACGATGTGGTCACCTGCGAAGGAGGCGTTGATCGCTGGCACGGCTTCGGCGGCGTTGATGGTTGCTTTGAGAATGAAATCGTTGACCGAATATTTGTTACCGTGGGTTTTCTCGGCTTGTTCGTTGACCTGCTTGCGCATCGCCATCAGCGGCTCGGCATCGACTTCCATGTGCAGATAGAAATGGGGGATCGTGGTTTTTGAGGTTAGTAAGCGGGAAGCGATGACTTTGCGCATGGAGGAGAGCTCGATGCGCTCGTCGCCATCTTTAGCAGTAGGCATGATGGCTTGTGGTGCAGCAGCGGGAGCGGAAGGAGCGGTGACGCGCGCTTTGACAGCCTCAGAGAGTTTTGCGGCAGCGGCAGCAGCGGGAGAAACGGGCTTTGCTGGGGATTTGCTGGATTTTTCTACATCGTCGCGAACGATGCGTCCGCCAGGACCGGTGCCACAGACATTTGAGAGATTGACTCCCATTTCGGCAGCGATTTTTCGGGCGAGAGGAGAGGCTTTGATGCGTTCGCCCTCACCACAGCAGGAGCTGGGCGCTGCAACGGCGGTGGGTTGTGTGGTAGCAGCGACCTGAAAAGGAGGGCTGGCGGCTGCTGCTGGTGCGGCGGTGGATGTTGCTGTAGCACGGCTTTCTTCTTTATCTCCATCCAGCACAGCGAGAACCGATCCAATTACGGCTTTCTCTCCTTCTTGCACCAAAATATCTGTCAGCGTGCCCTCATCAAAAGCTTCCATTTCCATGGTCGCTTTGTCGGTTTCGACTTCGGCAAGCACATCGCCAATCTCGACGAAGTCGCCGATTTGCTTGTGCCATTTGATCAGGGTGCCTTCGGTCATGGTGTCCGAGAGCTTGGGCATTTCAATTTTTGCTGACATGAGATTTAGGTAAGAAGTGGTAGGCGCGTAGGATGCGAGTTGTGCTAGGTAATTCCAGCCATTTTTCTGATATATTGAAACAAAGAAGCGCGGAGGACTGGTGTCGCTCCGCGCTTGAGTGAAAAATATGATTTATCGAGGATTATGGGGCGAGTTTTTTCATGGTAGGCATGAGGCCGATGCTTGGGCTGCCGGTGGGTCCTTGGGCGCTGA
This sequence comes from Luteolibacter sp., assembly GCA_044354135.1. Taxonomy (GTDB): domain Bacteria; phylum Verrucomicrobiota; class Verrucomicrobiia; order Verrucomicrobiales; family Akkermansiaceae; genus Luteolibacter. The sequence continues at coordinate 33,876 of JBILAN010000008.1, read as the reverse complement.
CCATCGTCAGTGCTTTGGCGGATGTTGTGCCGTTGCAATCTTTTTTCGGGCAGTAAAAATGAGTCCGTCTTTCACAAGGAACACGAATTTTTTTGGTCACGGTTTTGTAGCGCGGGACCTTTTTCTCGATAGTTTGAGCCATTCCGCCTTTGCTGTCTGACGGGATTGTTTCAGTCACGACATCGTAATGGCAGGTTTTTACCTGTTTGGTTTCGGTGCGGTAGCCGGCGGTAGATCCACTGCGTCCGAACATCGAGCAGCATGAGGAAAAGCCGAGGGTAATAGCAACTAGAGAGAGGAGGGTGAGGAGTTTTTTCATGAAATGGTGAGGTTGATTTTCAATTAGAACAAGCAGCAGCATGATGCGAGTGTAAGCGTCGCGGTGACAACAAGGGCATAAGCGCAAAAACGGTTGAACATAATGTGACCTTATAAATACAAGACCGGTTGGCAATAGTAATTTCTAGACCTGGCCCTGCAAATTCCATGTTCCGGACTGGACGCGGCTGGATAGTTGCGACATTTTCCTTAAACAATGACGGATGCTGGATGGATGGAACTCGCCTTGCAGGAGGCGCAAAAGGGCGTGGGTAAAACCGCTCCCAACCCTCCCGTTGGCGCTGTGATTGTGAAAAATGGTGAGCTGCTAGGAAGTGGTTGGCACCACAAAGCGGGAATGTCGCATGCGGAAGTCGAGGCGATAAACGCTGCGGTCGCTGAGCATGGCGTGGATGCCTTGAGAGGAGCCACCGCCTATATCACGCTTGAGCCTTGCTCCACGGTGGGCCGCACCCCTGCTTGTACTTCTGGGCTGATTCAAGCGGGGATTTCACGGGTCGTTTACGCCTGTAAAGATTCCAATCCTCAACATTCAGGTGCTGCAGATTCTCTGCTGCGCCAAGCTGGGATCGAAGTGCTTTCAGGCGTGCTTGAGGATGCCTGCGGAAAAATCCTTCGGCCATTTTTCAAAGTTCAGCACTCGGGGTTGCCATGGGTGATTTGGAAGTGCGCGATGTCGCTCGATGGCAAAATCACCCGACCTGCTGGAGAGGGCCAGTGGCTCAGCAGCGAAGCATCTCGCGCTGATGTGCAAAAAATCCGCAGCCAGGTAGATGCGATTCTGACAAGTGGCGAGACTGTCAGAAAAGACAAGCCCGCTTTGACCATACGAATTCCAGATTTATTGGAAGGTCGAGAGCAACCATGGCGTGTCATTTGTACGGATCATCCTGCTACGTTACCTGCGGATGCGCCTCTTCTTTCTGATTCGTCGAAACACCGTACCCTGCTTTGTTCTTCAGACGATCTAACAAGCATGTTGAAAAAACTCGTCCGTGAACAAGGTGTGCTTTCAGTCATGATCGAAGCGGGAGGAAAATTTTCCGCTGCGATGTTGCGTGAGGGATTGGTTGATGAAGCAATCATTTACTATGCGCCTATAATTTGCGGAGAAACCGTTCCAGCTATTGATGGTGCGGCGTTTCCATATTCCTTGAAAATGACAGATATTCATTTGGAGAAATGTGGAGATGATTTCAAATTGCGCGGATTGTTAGAAAAATGAGCGCGGTCCAGAATCCATTCTTCGAAATCGAAAGTGCCAATGTCTGGCGAGGTGATGTCCTGGCATTGCGCGATTTAAACTTGTCTTTAAAAAACCACGAACATGTCGCCATCCTCGGTGCAAATGGAGCTGGAAAGAGTAGCTTGCTCAAGCTCATTACCGGCGAGCTGCGTGTGGAGGCTAAACCTAACAGCTTATGCAAACTTTTTGGCGAGGAGTATTGGTGCTTGGAAGAACTAAGGCATCACATCGGCATTGTTATGCCAGAGGAAATCAGTCGATTTGATGACGATGAGATTGCTGGTGATGTGGTGTTATCGGTTTTTCGTGGCGCCTATGGGAGCACACTTCACAGTCGTTTCCATGCATGGGAAAAACAACGTGCTCTAACAGCCATGCAGCAAACTGGGGTAGCTGATCTGAGGGATCGTTATTTCGGTCAACTTTCTTCAGGAGAAAAACGCCGTTTTCTCATCGCCAGAGCCATGGTGCATGCGCCAGATATTCTGGTGTTGGACGAGCCCTCCACCGCTCTCGATTTCGCGGCGCGTTTGGCTATGTTGCACCAGTTGCGCGAGATGACGAAATCCACCCAAAGCATCGTGCTCGTCACGCATGATCCCTCTGAAATTTTCCCGGAGATCGATCGCCTCATCCTCCTCAAAGCCGGACGCATCATCGCCGATGGCCCAAAGCGCAGGATCTTCACCTCCCCCATCCTCAGCGAGTTTTACGGCATTCCCATTAAGCTGAGCTGGAGTGAGGGTTGGCCGGTGGTGAGTATGGTGTGAGTGGTTTTTGCAGGAAAAACGGACTTGATTAGATTGTTCATTTGAACATATTTTAATGTGCATGAGCACCCCCCTAAGGAGCGCCGACGCCCTCGTCGGCATGATGAATAAAGAGGCCGACGAGGGCGTCGGCGCTCCCGAGGGCAATGGCGCTCCTGAATGGTATTCGCGCGGTTACTTGCCGCACCGGCATCGCGCGGGCTTGCTGCAATCCATCACGTTTCGTCTCTCGGACAGCTTGCCGCAATCCAAGCTTAAGCAACTGGACCAGGAGCTTCTTATGTTTCCTGAAACTCTTAGGGACACGGAAAAGCGCAAACGCATCGAGCAATACCTAGACGCGGGTATGGGAGCTTGCGCCCTCCGGCATCCGGATGTGGCTGCATGTGTGCAAGACGCACTGCTCCATTTTGATGGTGACCGCTACCGTGTCATTGCGTGGGTGATCATGCCGAATCATGTGCATGTTCTCATCGATCCGGCGGAGCCGATTTCCAAAACCGTCCAATGCTGGAAATCTCTCACTGCACGCTGGATGTTGGCGCATAATGAGCGTCTCGAACTGGGAATTTCCAATCCGCATCGTGTCTGGATGCGTGAATACTGGGATCGCTTCATCCGTGATGACAGACATTTGTGGGCGGCCATTCACTACATCCATCGGAATCCCGTGAAAGCGGGTCTATGTTGTGAGCCATGCGATTGGAAATGGTCCAGTGCTAGGAGCGCCGATGGGCGCGCCGACGCCCCTCGTCGGCATGATGAATAAAGAGGCCGACGAGGGCGTCTGCGCTCCAAACTAAGATTCGCTTGGCAAATGAGGGCTCTCTGTTTTAAGCCCTCGGCAATGTTTTCCCAAGAACCGATTGAGTGGCCTGATAAAATTGAAATTTTAATGGATGAGCTGGAGGGTAAATCCCTCTCTCGCGAGCTTAGTCGTGAAGAGCGTGCTTTGTTCGATGTTTATGAGACCGTTCCGATTTTAGAGAGTCGGGATTGCCTGCATGAGTTCTGGCAATTGAATATCGACCATCAACGCGTTATCAGTTCTTTCGACATGACAGGGGCATCCATTATCGTCGACGCGCTGAATGCGAGTCGGTGGTGTCAGACGCGCAAGCAAGACCGCGAAGACTACAGTGAAACCGAATCCGAATATCTTGCAACGATCGAAGAGGAGCTGCCTGCGGGGATGGATGAGCTGGTGGATTTGGTGCTCGAGTTCATAGCGGATGAGATCTGAGGAATAGTGAATGGTGAAGAGTCAAAGCAGAGCGAATTGTAACGAGCTATTCTTCTTTTCACTATTGATTCCGCTTAGCTACGTCCAAGCCATTACGGCTTCGCCTAAATAGCATTTGCTCGTTACAACACGCTCTGCTTTCACTATTAATCATTTCTATGCACCGATGCTTTCTGTTAGTCTCCTCGCTTTTTGCTCTTTGCTCCTCGCTCTCCTCAGCGGCTGAGAAGCCGTTGCTGCATCCGTTTTTCTCGGATCATGGTGTGTTGCAGCGTGGGCGCGCGGTGCCGGTGTGGGGTTGGGCGGAGCCGGGAAAAAAAGTGGCAATTGAATTTGCGGGGCAGAGAAAAGAGGCGGTGGCAGGAAAGGATGGGAAGTGGGTTTGTCAATTGGATCCGATGGAAGCGTCGTCCGAGGGACGGACGCTCAAGGTTGAATCCCATGTGCGGGGAAGGCGGGTTGAAATCTCGGATTTGTTAGTCGGCGATATTTGGTTGTGCTCAGGGCAATCGAACATGGAAATGGGGATAGTTGGCTGCAACGAAGAAGAGGAGATTTTCAAAGCAAACTATCCGAACCTGCGCTTGCTCACCCTGCCGCATGTGGTGGCATACAAGCCGCAGGAGACGTTTTCCGGAAACTGGAAACCATGTAATCCGGATAGCCTCAGGGGAGGCTTTTCCGCGGTCGCATATTTCTTCGGAAAGAAACTACATCAGGAGCTCAACATTCCCATCGGCCTAATCCATTCGTCGTGGGGTGGAACAATGATTGAGGCATGGATGAGCGGCGAGTCGTTGAAATCATTCCCGCAAGCGCAAGCAGAGCTGAAAATGGTGGAGGAAATCGCCAACTCTACCGCTCCCAATCCTTTGGCAGAGATCATGAACGCTTGGTTTCTCAAACATGATCCCGGCACGCAAAAAGGCTGGGAAAAAGAAACGACAGATGCTTCCAAATGGCGCGAAGTGACCTTGCCTAACAACTATGCAGCGTGCGGCATTCCCGGTTACGAGGGCGTGGTATGGATCCAGCGCGAATTTGATCTGCCTGCTGGCTGGGAAGACGCAGATCTCGCGATCGGACTTGGCATCATCCATGATACGGATACGACATGGCTGAATGGAAAAGAGATCGGCCGCACCGATTCTTACGAACACGCCAGACGTTATGAGGTGCCGCCGGGAACCGCCAAGGCGGGGAAAAACATCATCACCCTGCGCATCACGAATGCCGGTGGCGGCGGGATTGAGGTCAACGGCCCGCCGATGATGGTCACTCCTGAAATTTCAGATAGTGCCGTGGTTCCCCTCTTGGGAAAATGGCGTTTGCAGGAAACCGCAGGCAAGGGCAAGACGGGTCGGCCGCTGGTGGGCAATCCGCGAGTTTCAACGGTTCTTTACAACGGCATGATCGCGCCGCTGGAACCTTGCGCTCTAACAGGAGCCATCTGGTATCAAGGCGAAGCGAACGCAGGTGATGCCAAATCCTATAGCAAACTTTTGCCCGCAATGATCGCCGATTGGCGGAAGCGATTCCAGCGGGACGATATGGCGTTTCACATCGTGTCCTTGGCAAACTATCAAGATGCCGGCGAGCAACCGCGCGAAAACGCATGGGCGGAGCTGCGCGAGGCTCAGGCAATCACGGCAAAGACGGTTCCTCACTGCGGACTCGCGATCGCCATCGACATCGGCGATGCGAGAGACATTCATCCAAAAAACAAACGTGATGTCGGTCACAGAATTGCGCTGAGTGCATTGGCAAAAACGTATGGAAAATCTAACAGCTATTCAGGGCCATCATATCGTGAAATGAAAGTGGAAGGCGATCGCATTCGCCTTTCCTTTGATCATGCGGATGACGGACTTAAATTCAAAGGAGCGACGGATAAGAGTTTCGCGATCGCGGCGGCGGACGGGAAATTTGCATGGGCGAAGGCGGAAATCAATGGAGCGGAAGTGATCGTTTCCTCGCCTGAGGTTGCCAAGCCCGTGGCGGTGCGTTACGCATGGGACAGCAATCCACAAGCCCCGCTTTACAATGGGGCGGGGTTACCTGCCGTGCCGTTTCGCACGGATGGGAAATAATAATTTTCAACGCAAAGCCGCAAAGAACGCAAAGGCTCGCAAAGCAGAATGAGCGGCAGCGAATTTCATATTTTGCATAGCGAGATTGCTTGGACGTAACGAAGTGAAGTCAAAGCTTGGGTTGTGTGGTCTGTGGATAGCTCAGCTATATGGAATTAAAGATTTCTTTTTAGACCTTGAGAAACTGTTTGAATATTTCAAACCGCTTCTTTTCGCCCGCTATTGGATGGTAGAATCTTCACGACAATGCTGGCGCAGTGGACATGGACGGAGCGTAGCGTAGTCCAAGGGGCTCAGAGAACGCAGAGGTACTGGTTTCAAACCCGGATATCCAAACAACGGTTCTGAACTCTCTGTGTCTCCGTGCTTGAAATTCATTATTTCTGATTTTTAGACCGCCCCTAGGAAAATTTTCATCGTGCTGGCTTTGCAACCCTTTGCGTTCTTCGCGGCTTTGCGTTGAAATCAGAACTCATTTTTCCCATCGACGGCTCACCGAGAATTTGCCACTATGCTAGGCCATGAATCCTCCGCACAATTCTGATCAAATGTTTAATTCTCCACATGTAACGAGCCGCCGTTCGTTTCTTCAAAAAGCCAGTCTCGCGACAGCAGCGATTGGAGCCAGCGGAATCATTCCCTGTTATGCTAATGGCGAGCCGAAGGCGAAGCCAACTTCTGACACGCTCGTCAAAACTCTTTACGATAGTTTGACCGAAGAGCAACGAGGCAAAATCTGTTTCGGTTACGACAACAAGCTGCGCCTGGAGGTCGATAACAACTGGCACATCACCAAGACCTTGGTGAAAGATTTCACCAAAGATCAGCAGGCGATGATCAAAGATATTTTCATGGGTCTTCACAGCGAGGAATACGCCCAGAAAGTTTACGACCAGGTTGTTTCGGATAGCGGGAAAGACGGGTTCGATGGCGGATCATCGATCGCGATCTTCGGTCAGCCTGGCACAGGCAAATTCGAATTTGTTCTAACAGGACGTCACTGCACTCGTCGATGCGATGGGGATTCGATGGAAGGTGCAGCTTTTGGTGGGCCGATCTTTTACGGTCATGCGGCAGGAGGTTTCCGCGAAGGACCGAAGCATCAAGGCAATGCTTATTGGTATCAGGCGGCAAGGGCGAATGAAGTCTATCAGATGCTCGATGGTAAGCAGCGAGAAGTCGCTCTGCTTAACGAAAGTCGCGGTGAAAACGGACTCGATACCGTTGCTCTAACAGGCAAAAAAGAGGGTCTTGCTGGAATTCGCGTTGCCGATCTCACCCATGATCAAAAAGCTCACGTGAAAAAAGTCATTGGAGATATCCTCGCGCCATTCCGCAGAGTGGATGCCGATGAGGCGATGAAACACATCGAGGCAGGCGGAATGGATAATCTTCACCTATCGTTCTATAAAGGCGAGAATATCGGTGATGATGAAGTCTGGGATGTCTGGCAGATCGAAGGGCCTAACATGGTATCTTATTTCCGTGGCAAACCGCACGTCCATGCTTGGCTGCATATTCGCCAGCCTCAGAAAGCTTAGTTATTTCTTCTTCGGCACGGGATCATAGCCGTGCGTACCCCATGGGTGGCAGCGCAGCAGGCGTTTAAGAATCAGCCATGAACCTCTGATGGGCCCGTGGATTTTCAGTGCCTCAATGCCGTAATGGCTGCATGAGGGATCGTGTCGGCACATCCCATTGCCGCCTGCCATGAACCTCAACCAGGGTGCAATCGCCAGCTGGTAGAAGCGGATAAAAAGGATGAGGATTTTGGACACGATAGTACCAAGGCTAATTCTCAAATCTAAAATTTCAAATTGTAAAAATGAGGAGAGACATACTGAGAAAGCTTATTGCCAAGCCGCCGCGGATGGGTGGAAATGCGGCACGACATGGAAGCTCCGCAGAATGACGATGAGGAGATCAAGCCGCAGGCACTAGAGCCGCAGCGGCGTGGGGGCGTGCGAGAATATGTTTCGTGGTTGTTGGAAAAGGCCCGCTTGCATCGAAAGGCAAGGCGCTCCGAGGCGCAGGTAGGGGCGCTCGTGGATGCGTTTGCGGCCTTTGCGACTTTGGACGATGTGCTTAGTGCCGTTGAAGCCGATCTCATTCTGGATATGTTGCGCAGCGTGTTTCCGGATGTGGATCACGCGTGGTTGGCTCGGCGTTTGAGCCGTGCGGTGCGCAGCCCGCAGCCTCTTCAAAGCTTAGCCAGCGAATTACGCCAGAGCCTGGACGAGACCGAGAAGGTAGCCATTGGGTTACAGCTTTTCACTTTGGTGGATGCATCGGGTCGATCCGAGAGGAGCCGGACGAGTTATGAAATTTTCATGCGCAGGTTGGGCAGGCCAGAAGTGGGCGCCGCAATTCTGCGTGAAATGCAATCGAGTAATGAGTTGTTAGAAAGCGATGAATCGTTGCCATTTGAGCGAGTGATTTTTGGTGGCAAGCAAGCAGATGTTTGCCTGCCTCCGGCTGCGAAGGATCATGAGTTTCGCCTATATCGCGTTGGCAATCTCATCATGTTGCGCAATACTGGCGTAAATGCGCTTTGGGTGCGTGGAAAATCTCTGCCTTCAGGTGCTTTCCTGCGTATCCGTGAGCGCCAAGAACTAGTCATTCCAGGTTGGACGATAGGTTACGATGGTCTGCGTTTCTTCCTTGATACTGGTAAAATGGAGACCCGACCTGCGATCTATCTAGCAGCAGGTGATGGTGGCATTATCGCCGAGCGCACACGCTCGCGGGCAAGCGAACTATGTGTGCGTTTTGGACTGGAAGCGGAAGTTGAAGTGTTAGCGGTAACGAAACTCCAGGTTGGCGATCATGGTGTGTTAGAAAAAGGAGCTAAGGTATCTTGCCTCTATCATGATCGGGTCGGCACCTACTCGGGTTACAGCCTAACCATTAATGATCTGCGTAAACGCGCGCTGCAATCAGGTCGGCGTTTTCGTTTGGTTGCCGAACGGCAGGAATATCTTGTTTCCAATGATGCCACAGCACTGAGCCGAGGAGATCTTTTACTCGGCGGAAAACTCGCTCCGCGTACGGTACTTTTTATTCGATTCAATAATGATGGTAGTAGTGGAGAACTCGAAATCCGGGAGTCTAACGGCCCGATATTGGTCGATGGCTTGCCTGTGCGTCAATTTGCTAGCTTGCGCGATGGTTCACTGATCCGGCTTTCAGGTAGCCAGGCGGTTCGCTGTCGCTTTTCCGAGGGTTTCATTGATGAAGAAAGAACTCAAATCGAATCGTTAGAGGTTGATGGATTGTTACATGACTTCGGCAATGACACCCGTGCCCTCGATCATATTAACTTTACCATTAGTCGTGGAGAGATGATGTGCATCATCGGCCCCAGTGGCAGTGGCAAGAGTACTTTGTTAGCCGCCCTTTCAGGGCAGCGGGAACCGACGCGAGGAAAGGTAAAAATCAATGGTCTTTCACTCTACGATCATCGCGAAAACCTTGTTTCATTTGTTGCGCACATGCCGCAGGAAGAAGCGATTAATCCACAGCTCACTGTCCGCGAGCATCTGCGTCATGCATTGATTATCCGTCGTCCTGGTTTGGCAAAGTTTGAGCATGTGCGTCGTGTGGACAGCATGTTGGCAGAACTTGGATTACAAGGAATTGCACATCGCAGGGTGGGATCTCCTGGGGACAAAACCATTTCCGGTGGTGAGCGCAGTCGTTTGAACCTCGGGCTCGATCTTGGTAGTCGCGCGGAGGTTTTTCTATTTGATGAGCCTATCTCTGGATTGTCATCGAAAGATTCCGAGCACGTTGCGGAGACCTTGCGCGCGCTTGCTAGGGAAAAAATCGTCATCGCCTCTTTGCATCGCCCAGGTGCAAGTGTGTTGCGGTTGTTTGATAAGGTATTGCTGTTAGATAATGGTGGCAGAATGGCATTTTTCGGCACGCCTGACCAGATGGTAACCTATTTTAGAGAAGCCTGTGAAGAACACGGCATTTCACATCCTTCATTGATAGCCAACACGCCCCTTGGTGCGGATTTTGTTTTTGATATTCTGGAGACACCGCTCAGCGTAGTAGGTGAAACGGGAATCACCGGAGTGGCGCGGAGATTTTCACCAAACTACTGGCAAGAGCGGTTTGAAAGCTTATCGCTTCTAACATCTATCGAAGTTGATACGGTAGCGTCACGGCTTGGAGAATCGAGCTCCCATGAGCGCTTGCCAGTTCCGTCAACACCGCCGCGTCGTTGGGTTGCGGTCATTCGTGTTTTTCTTACTCATTTTCAACGTTCATTCCTATCGAAGTTACGGAATCGCGGTACCTTTTACAGCACGTTTTTAGAGGCGCCAATTCTCGCTGCGTTGATTGCAATCACCCTGCGCTCATCGCCTACAGGCGCATACCAATTTTCTACCGCGCTTCACATCCCTGCCTATCTTTTTCTCAGCGTCACTGTGGCAATGTTCCTTGGATTGACCAACTCTGCCACGGAAATACTGCGTGATCGTGCTGTTCTGCGTCGCGAGCGCAACTGCAATCCCGGCGGGTTGTCATACGTGATTGCGAAGTTTCTCGCTCTCGGGATCGTTGCCGCAGTGCAATGCTTCTTCTATCTCGTTGTTGGGAATCACTTTTTGGAAATCGAAGGTGTTCTCCTTTATCATTGGATATGGATGACCCTTACGGCTCTCACGGGAACAGGCATGGCATTATTCGTTTCTTCTGTTGTTCAAACCGAGCGCGCAGCTCTAACAGCCGTTCCGCTTTTGCTTGTTCCACAAATGTTGCTCGCCGGCGCTCTTGTTCCATTTAAGGAAATGAACCGTGGTTTGTTTGATGAAGTAAAAATCGAACGTGAGCACGGCGGCGTTCCTGTTCCTGCTAAAATCATGCCTCTGCGTTATGCTTTTGAAGGCATGCTGATTGGGCAAGCCACGCGCAACCCATTCGAGATCGAGCGCATCCGTTTGCAGAGAAAAATCGATCGTTTCCGTGAAAAATCAGAAGAACCCACTCCTGAGCAAATCGAAAGTTTTGAGATGGCGAAAGAAGGGCTCCGTCGTCTACTCGCTTCTGGTGCAAGCGATACCAAAGAAGCTGGAGATCTTGTTACGAGGATTCGTAACATGGTCGACACTGGAACGCCTATCGAAGTTTCTGCCATGAAGGTTTGGCCAAAAGGTGAAGACGTTCGCCCGACTTATAATTTTTTCGTAAACGACAGAATCGAACTCCTTGTTCGAGAGGCCGAAACCTTCCGCAACGACTATCGTAATAAGGAGCCACGTCACGTTTTCCTCGCCCTGGAGAAGCCCATACCGTTTTACGACTGGATTGGGGCCGAGCCAAAGCAATCCAATCACGGCAGGGAAAAAATTTCAAAGCGCGGGCAGATCGAAACTATGAAATTCTGCGGATTTATTCTTCTCGCTGTCTGTCTTGGCTGTTGCTTTCTGGCCTCCTGGTTCATTCGGACTCAGAACCGTAGGGTGCGCTAAAACGCGATTTCGCGGATTATTCACATATACTTCATCAAATTCACACAAACGGGGTGTGTGATGAGTGTGTCAGATGAGAGATCTACTCACACCCACTGCTGAAAATTTAAGATATCCAACACCCGGCGCGATTATACGAGCTGCTTTAATCACCGCGCTGGGCTTCGGGGCTTATGGGTTTACGGTCGGCTACTGGCGCTCGCCCGTGATGGGTGGCTATGTTGCGCTGAAAATGCCTTTACTTATTGCGCTGACACTTGCCTGCAATGGATTGCTTAACGGTTTGTTCGGTTTGTTGCTCGGCAGCGGCCTCGGGTTCAAACAATCCCTGCATGCCTTGCTCAGTGGATTTGCGATCACTGGACTGATCCTCGGTTCGGTCGCTCCGACTGCATTATTTCTTGCAGTCAATGTGCCTAGCTATGATTCACCGCAGGCTGCAACATCGCACTCCGCGTATTTATTAACGCATGTTTTCTTGATTGGGGTTGCGGGATTGATCGGGGTTGCGCGACTCGTCAAGTTGCTCGAATCCTACAGCCCATCGCGATCCATCGCTCGTGCGACCCTAGCGGCATGGATCACTGGGAATGCGTTTCTCGGCTGCCAGTTTTCATGGGTGCTCCGGCCGTTCTTCGGATCACCTAGATTGGAGGTCGCGTTCTTGCGTGAAAACCCCATGCAGGGAAATTTTTATGAAGCCGTTTGGAATGCTCTGCATCATGTGTGCTCAGGAATCGGATCCGATGTCATGGTATTCATCGGTCTAACAACTCTCATCGTTATCGTCGTCATCATTCAAATCAGAAACCAATATAACCAAACAAAAATATGAACCAAGAACATCCAGAACCAACTCCCACACCTCCACCGCTGTATCCTACTCCACCGCCTTTTACTGCCAGCCCGCCGCAACTTAATCCTACGCAATACGTGTCGATCCTGAAAAATCCGAACATCCGGGATCTTTTCGAAATCTTGCTCCGCAGACCCGCGCAGCTTGCAGGTCATCAGGTGTGTGAGGAGAAACCCACATTGCTGCGCTTCGGTCTGATCGCGTTGATGTCGATTCTTGTGTTCGGCTTTGTGTTAGGAACGTTTGCTTACGATAAACAACTCTGGGCGGCGCCTGTCAAAATGGGTGGCGGTCTGCTTTTTGCGGGGCTCATGTGTTTTCCCAGTCTCTATATATTTTCAATTTTGGCGGGCTCCAATGCTTCGGCCGCAAGAATGGGTGGATTACTAAGCGGCATGCTGGCGATGGCTGGGTTGCTATTGCTCGGATTCGCACCTGCGCTTTGGATTTTTGCCCAAGGCACGAATTCGTTCGGATTCATGGGTGGCCTCGCCTTCGCGTCATGGCTGGTGGCTTTGATTTTTGCCTTTCGATTTCTGCGCGTAGCACTTCGTGAAACAGGCGCCACTCAGAGTGCACCGATCACGATTTGGTGTGGCATCTTTCTGCTCGTCACCTTTCAGCTCTCCACCAGTCTCCGCCCCATTCTCGGAACCTCAGATAAATTTCTCAACACCGAGAAGAAATTTTTTCTCCAGCATTGGACCGATACCATGGGAGAATCTTTGGAGCAAAAAACCGAAAAATGATCATCACTTATTGCGTGAAATAGATTTACGAGTTGGTGGATTTTAACCTCGCCGAAAGCCAGCAGGATAGGCGAGGCTGATCTCCTCAGAATATCAATTATGAAACGTCTTAAATTTGCAGCCATCATGATAGTGATTTTACCAACATGGTTGATTGCTGAAGATCCCCTGCAGATCATCGATACCCATGTCCACCTCTATTCATTGGCGAGGCCGGAAGGGATAGGTTGGATCAAAAAAGACGACAAGGTGCTATACAAGGATCACCTCCCAGCTGTCCACGAACCTATCGCCAAAGCAAACGGAGTCACTGGCGTGGTATTGGTACAAGCGGGGCAGAGCCTTCCAGATAATCAATGGAATCTCGATGTCACCGCACATAACAAAAAACTCTATCGTGGGGTGGTCGGGAATCTTTCCCTAGTTATCGGGAAGGATGAATTCAAGCCGCTCTTTGAGAAACTCTGCGAAGATCCGCGCTATGTCGGCTATCGCATTTCAGGACGTCCGAAGAATGGGATCGATGATGCGTTTTACCGCGACCTCAAACTAACCGCCACTGCTGGTAAAAGCGTCGATATACTGTTAGGTGGCTATACGCTGAAAGAAGCGGCCATCATCGCTAATAAAGTTCCAGAGCTACGTATCATCATCGATCACTTCGGTGGTGTCCAACTCGATGGCAACCCGCTGACTCCTGAGTATGTTGCGGATTTCCGCGCGGTTTCGAAATCGCCAAATGTTTACTGCAAAGTTTCCGCACTCTATGGCCGAGTTAAGCAACAACCGGCACCTAAAGAACTTTCTTTCTACAAGCCCGTCCTCGATCTCGCCTTCGAATGTTTTGGTGAAGATCGGTTAATCTATGGCAGCGACTGGCCAGTCACTGAAACCACAGGTGACTATGCGTCGGTGTTGAAGCTGACACGTTCTTATTTCGATGCGAAAGGTGTGAGCGTTTGCGAGAAGTTATTTCATCGAAACGCAGAGAAGTTCTACGCCATTACAGAGTCGAATTAGTTTATAAGTTTACTTATCCATATCATTAAATCGTCGATGTATGGTTGAATATGAGGCATGAGCTTGACGATGACTTTGGTGTGGAATGCGTAGCCGCCAGCGACAAACAATCCAGCTACGCTAACCCATAGCCCGGTGTCCCAGATTTTTCCTGGCATCAATCTAACATCGCAACAACGATAGCGGAAATACAATGCGGCCACACCGAGCATGGGCAAGATTAACGCCCCCATAAAGCCGCCGGCAAAGACCAATTGTTCTGGTGCCTTGAAAAACGCATAACTTGCCAAAAACAATAGTGGCAAGAAAATGCAAAACGCTCGCACCCATCGGCGATAAGATTCTTCTCCGCCAGCCATCACACCAAAGACGCGTAGCGCATCCGCACAGACCCGAGCATGACTTGCAGTTGCAACGAAAAAGGTTGAATACAAAACGGCAAAAGCTCCGAACAAAAACACGATCTGAGCCCAGTCGCCAAAAACCGGAACATACATTTGACCTAGAGTTCGGATCATTTGTTCGCCGCCTGGATTCAAGCCAGTGCGGCCTAGAATGGCTGCGCCTAACAGATAAAATCCAATGGTTGCAAAGGTGTAAACGAACATCGAGCACCATGCATCCCAGCGCAGCACGCGTATCCATCCTTGCGCGCGCGATGCCCATTCTGGCGATTCATCGCGCGGCCCCGTCCATCTCGCATAACCTTTTTCCGCACACCAATAAGGATACTGAATCAGCTCCGTCGCGCCTACTCCGATGATTCCAAATGCCGCTAACGCTACCATTAAGCCTTTACCTTCAGGAACTTGGAAAGTCATGCCGTTGATTAATTCCGCCCATGAAACTCGCCACTCTGGCAACGCTTGCAAGGCGAGCAAGTTCACCAAGGTTACCAGGGTGAATGATGCCACAAGAAACGTAGAAACATTCTGAATCAGGCGATAACGCCCGATGACTAACAGAACAATGGAAACCAAGGTGATGACAGTCGCCCAACTCATTGCATCATGAGAAGCGACTTTTTCTTTTCCCTCCCATTTGGAAAGTTTCGCTTGTGCTGTATCGCGCTTCGTTTGGATTTTCTCGATGTTCTTCGCCATGCTCGCGTCGCTCTTAAAACGCTCGATGATTTTATCTGCGACTTTTACCTGAATCTCTGCATCCTCCCTCACATTCATTTCGACACCGGCTTTACTTAGTGGCTGCTGGATCGCCATGGCCTGTCCGACACCTCCAATGATCCCGCCTAATTGGATCAGTGCCACGAGATGAAAAATCAACCAAAACCAGCACAGCCAGTTCACTCGGATTCTTGGTCCTGGCAACAAGTTTAAACCATCCAAAGTTGTTTTGCCACTGGTGATGGTGAAGCGCCCAAGCTCGATCTGGACGAACACTTTGATCAAGCAGCCGATGATGATCAGCCAAAGTAAAACAAACCCAGCCTCCGCCCCTACGGCTGTCGTAGCGATCAACTCTCCAGAACCCACTATAGATCCGGCGATGATCAACCCCGGTCCCAATTGCTTGAGTATGCCTTTAATGGATTTGGGCGGATTCTGTATGGTCGATTCAGCGCTGGGTTTATTCATCTTGCGAAATGCTGACCCCACGAAGCGATCCCAGTCAACCTCGCATCTCTGTTCGCTTACGTTCCATGGAATATCAGTTGACCAAGTAAGAATTCCGAGATCAAAGATACGTATTCAGGAAAACAGGGCACTATCTGCAAAGGATGGTTTTAGGGAAACCAGCGGCTTTGGATTTTATGATAATACGTTCCAAACCTAACAAATTCCTTGTCGTTATTGAGAAATTTCGATTTGATACAGAAGTTAAGCTCGCTTGATATACGTAGGCAGAATGCTACTAATGGCAAATGCTGTTTGGTAAAAAATAATTTCTGACACCTCTCCTTCACCAATAACACAATGAAATACTAATACGCAAATGATGCGAATGAAGCCGTCGGCCCAATAGAAGAATCCGAACTACACGAATTGTTTAACAAGGGAGTCATCAAGCGAAACACGAACATTATACCTGAGGGTTCAGATACATGGGCTACTTACAGTAGTTTGCTCGGTTATCCTACGCCTCCACCCAAAAGCCCGGTGGCTCCTCCCCAGCAATCCGCCGCTGAGGCCACACAACGTTGTCCATATTGCTCTGAGACAGTATTTGCGAGTGCCAAGAAGTGCAGACACTGCGGAGAGATCCTTGATGTCGCGTTGCGTGCTGCTGAAGAAGCCAAGAAGGCGAGTTCCTCTCAGCAACAGCCAATGGTATTTATGAATGCTGGTGGAGGTGGTGGAGGATCATCTGCTGCTGCATCTGCTGCCAACGGTGGATTTGGTCCGGTGGTAGGCACTAAAAGTCGTGTTCTAGCAGCTTTACTAGCATTTTTCTTTGGCGGCATCGGAGTCCATAAGTTTTATCTTGGCCAGATCGGATGGGGTATTGTGTATTTTCTCTTCAGTTGGACATTTATTCCCATGTTTATTTCATGGATTGAAGGTCTTGTTTACCTACTCTCAACAGAGCGTGCTTTTGCGCTCAAATACGGCTGAAGCCCAGTAAATCCAAAAAATTGCAGAGGCCAAAAACGCGTCGTGGCAACCCCTGCCAGATGTTCAGTTAGCACGTTTGCCTTTGACTAAAACCCGATTCCTGTGATTGCCGTGCGCTCTCGCTATTGGGAGCGCGCGCGCTTGACATTCAATTCTGAGAACCATCATGAAAAATCCATTTTACAGTCTTCGTCATCGGTAACTCGCCGCGTTAATATCTTGTGCATTTGTAGCACTCTCATTGCAAGCCCTGAACTGTCCATTTTAGCCAGCGAGATTGTGGAATAGCCAAGGAACGGCATGAATGAGTTCTTAGTGTAAATAGGATCAGAGAAATTAAATCACAAGTCGCTCTTCAGAAAGGAGCGGTTATTTCCAAGTCGCGATCAAGCCTCTATTTCGCATCACTCTGCGCGAGCCCCAATCGCAACAAAAACCATCATTATTTTAGTATAGTGGCATTTGAATTTCGTAAGCTTTTCCGGTTTAAGAGGCGTGGCTTCTAAAATAATAACACATTGTGCCTCAGATTTGGGTTCAAAGCTCAGAAAACGAGGAAGCATGCCGCTTTATCTTTCCTCTTCCATAGAGCAACTTTTCTGCACAATCTCCATGGAATGGTGAAAAGCAAATTCTCCATCAATCATTTATGAACACACAAAAATTTATGGCCCATCATGAAGCACGCGGATTTCAAATACGCGCGTGCATCGTCTTGCTGACCGTATTGGCGATCTCGTCTTCCATGACCTTTGCGGTGAAGCCGGCGCCTCCTACGGGTTGGCATATCGGGCCGACGGGGTTTTATGGCACGGTTGGCAAGAACGACATCACTGTGACCTATGTTGCCAAAAGTTCGCCCGCGGATGCGAAACTTAATGTGGGGGATGTGATCGTTTCCGCCGCGGATAAAAAAATGGAAGGTGACATCCGTAAGCAGATTGCAGGTGCCATCAATGCGGCTGAGGCAGCGGCCGATGGGGCATTGGTTCTGCAACTCAAAGATGGTAAAACTGTGACTCTAACACTTCAGAAGTTGGGGGCGTATAGCCCGACCGCACCGGACGATTGCAAGAAGTCGGATGCCATTATTGCGAATGCCGCCGAGCACATTATAAAAAATAAGGACTACGGTCGATTCGGATTTGGATTGATGGGGCTGTTGGCGACTGGGGAAAAATCTCATCTTGAAGTTGTTAGAACTGCGATTCGCGAATTGGATTGGGCAAAGCCAGATGTAAAGCTGACCTTGGGTCCTGAAGGTAGTGCGTGGGCTTATGGCTATCAGAACATCTTGTTATGCGAATACTATCTGCGGACAAAAGATGATTACGTTTTACCTGCGATCAATAAGTATGCGGTGACGCTTGCGAAGGGACGAGATGCGGCAGGTCTCTGGGGGCACCGAATGGCGAATCCAGAGGCAAATCGCGGGCAGTTACATGGCAGGTTGTATGGCTACGCGGTGATGAATTCATCCAGTTTACCTTGCCACATCTCATTGTTGTTAGCGCAAAAATGCGGCATCAAAGAGCCGGAGCTTACAGCAGCGATTGAGCAGGGTCGCACATTCTACGGCAGTTTTGTCGGCAAAGGAACCTTGCCGTATGGTGTGCATGATCCCAATACCAAAGCTTTCAACAACAATGGCATGAGTGGTATGGCCGCCGTCGCGCTCTCGCTCGCACAAGACAAGCAAGGTGCGGCGTTTTTCTCAAAAATGTCATTAGCATCCACCAATACGATGGAAACGGGACACACGGGTCATTTTTTCAACCAGCTATGGACTGGACTGGGCGCTGGACTAGCTGGACCGAGCGCAACCACAGTATTTTTTAAAGAAACTGCCTGGCTGCATACGCTCAATCGCAAATGGGATGGAGGCTTCACTTATGACAGCGGGGAAAATTATTCGTATAGCGGGTTCAACGATGCGGCATCTCATTTACTGAACTATTGCGTTCCGCGCCACCAACTCTACATCAATGGCAAAGGTGCCGATAAATCGATTTTCGTATCTGCGGCTGACGCTCAAAAGATCGCAGGTCTTGCAACATTGGATGTCAAAAAACTCAGCGACGATGAGTTGTTCAAATTGTTAGATCATGAAATGCCAAAAGTAAGGCAAGAAGCCGTATGGCAACTCCGAGGAAGGCCTCACAAGTATGTGAACGACATCGTTAAAATGCTAACAAATGGAACCGTATTGCAGCGCAAGAGTTCGGTCGAGTATTTCGGATATCAGTGCTCGCCTGATCAAGCCAGATTGGCAGTCGAATCCATGGCTGCGCTTTTGAAAGACAGCAAGCAGGAGATGTCGATGCGGGCAGATATCGCAAGTTCGATAGCTAATCTGGGTGCGGGAGTTCATGCCTATTACCCAGATATATTGAAGCTGGTGTTAGAAAAAAAACCTGACGATAAGCTTGGTGAAATCGATATGGAATTGGGTCGCGCCTTGGTTACGATGTGCGCCGATCCTTATGCCGCTGGATTGGTGAAAAATAAGGAATTGTTTTACGCGGCAGCAAATAAACTGATGGCGCACAAGCGGGCTTACGGCCGCGCCACGGGTGTCAAAATGATTTCACAGGTGCCGTTAGAAGATTTCCATTGGGTTGCGGACAGCGTTAAGAACATCATGGATGACCAAGATCTCACCTATACAAGTTATCACAATTTCGATCCCAAGATTGAAGCGGTTGGCATTTATGCTAGGTTGAACATCGAAGGTGGGATTGAAGGCGCGTTAGCGGCTTTCGACTCCGACACCGGCAAAGCCGGCTTCAAAATCCGAATGTTGATGAGCGTGCTTCCCGTCTATGGCGCAAATGCCAAGTATATCTTACCTAAAGTGAAAGAGATCAATCCCGGAAAATTCAAAGGCCAATGGGATAAGATTATCGCTGATATTGAAAATGCAGATCCCGTCGCTGCGAAGAAGATGCTCAAGTTCGAGGAAGCAAAAAACTTCGCCAAGAAGAAGTAAAAGAATCACCGATAAAGAACGTATTTACGAATACCCAAGTAACAGAAATAGAACCACGGATGAACACGGATGAACACAGATAAGAAATAGAATAATCTTGGGGGACTGAACGAATAACTTCTAACTAATAATTTCTTTATCTGCGTCCATCCGCGTTCATCCGTGGTTCGCTTTTCTTAATAAATCTCTAACGCCTCCACTCTATGCAAACCTCAAATATTATGAAATTCCCTATTCTCATCACCGCTGCTATGGCGCTTGTTAATATGGTCGAAGCCAAGCCGCTTAAAGTTTTCATTCTCGCTGGCCAATCTAACATGGAGGGACATGCAGAAAGCTATACCTTCCCCGCCATCGCCAAGGATCCAAAGATGGCCGACCTCTACAAGCAGATGATTGATGCCGAAGGCAAGCCTGTGGTCTGCAAGGACGTTTGGATCTCCTACGCATACGGTGATTTCGGCGGCAATCCGATCGGTCGCAAGGCAGGTAATCTAACTGCGGGTTGGGGCAGCCAGCATCACAACATTTGCAAGATCGGGCCAGAATACACCTTTGGTATCACGATGCAGAAACACCTCGGTGAGCCTATCCTTTTGATCAAAAACGCATGGGGTGGAAAAAGCCTGATGGTTGACTTCCGTCCGCCCAGTGGTGGTGAGCCAAGCGATCCGAAGCACAAGGAAGCTGCAGGTAAATATTACGGTCACATGATGTCGCACGTGAAGGATGTGTTGGCGAACCCCAAAAAAGTCTATCCGGGTTACAATGAGAAGGAGGGCTATGAGATTGCAGGCTTTGTCTGGTTCCAGGGTTTTAATGATCTCGTAGGTCCTTATCCTGGCGACCCTACCAAGAAGAGCATCAAGGACTACTCCGAATATAGCCGTTTGCTTGCATGCCTCATCCGTGATCTGCGCAAGGATCTCAATGCACCGAAAATGCCTTTCGTGACAGGAGTGCTTGGCGTGGGTGGCGAGACCACTGGTGATGGCACTGAAGCTTTCCGCAGTGCAATGGCAGCTCCTGCAGAGATGGATGAATTCAAGGGCACCGTGGCAAATGTTTACACGCACAAATTCTGGCCTGCGGATATTGATGCGATCAAATCGAAAGTTTCGACAGCAACCGCTGAATTGGGTAAGCAAAACAATGCCCTCAAAATGCGAGCCAAGAAGGGCGAGGACGTCAAGGAGGAGAGCGCCAAGCTAGCAGCCGAGATCAAAGAGGTCAGCGATAAGGCGCTCAGCGAGGACGAGAAGTTTCTGCTGAAGAACGGCAGCTCGAATCAGGGATTCCACTACCACGGCTCAGCGAAATTTTTTGGTCAAACTGGCAAAGCCTTTGCGGATACTTTGGTGGGTTTGAAGAATTAGTTTTATGAGTTACTGAGGAAATACTTCTATGTTCATACTGATCATTAACACATCCAATCGGCGTAGATTGTAGCTGCAAGAAATTTAACGGAGAAGTCCACGTCTCAATAGTAATTTAAAACGAATAACTACCTAGAGGCTGGTTGGTGGCCTACATCATCTCGCAAAATGCCCTAGCCGAGCTGAAAACTGTATTTATTTTAGGATAGTGGAGCCGGACAAGGCAGCGGTAACTTGGAGCACTTTGGCGGTGAATAAAAGACGCGCGGTCGTCGTTATCTTCGATCCACCATCAGCGCAGCCGGCTCCGACCGCGCCCAAGCCTGTAAACAATCAGGGTTATCCTGAGCGTTTGGCAAAAGTTGTGGTTCCAACTGAGCTCAAAAAAATAAGCACCGATGGACAGGGTGGGATTCGTATTCCTGCAGTTTCGTGCACCAGCCCAACTGGCAACACAGCAAATATGTGTTAATGAAAACCCGTGAAGGTGGAATGAATTTGCACTACAAGTGCTGGGAGATGCCTGAGCTGTTGACTTACGAGATTGATGTGCCAGCTACTGGCAATTACGCGCTGACGGCAAATGGGTAGTCACCGCTTCTCTAACGGTTGCTCTAACAAAAGGCGTGAAGAAGCTAACCTTCAATCGCACCGTGATTCCGGACTTCATCAAAGAGGGATATAAATTCGCAGGACCCGAATATGGCGGCATCACCGTCAAAGATTTTGTTCTTAAACCCGTGAAGTGATACTTTTCTCGGCTTGAGGATGAAGTAAAAAGGCATAAACATGCGCCACAAGGCTTGATCTGACTCGACCTCAGGGAAATGAGTCATATATTGGGTGCGTGCGCATTTCATTTCCATCATCTCCGGTCATTCTTTCGATATTCGGGTTGATTTCTGCTGTTGGTGGGAGGCTTCATGCTGCTCCTGTCATTCCCGGTCTGGAGCACAATCATCCATTGACTGAGGCCCAAAAAGGCGCGGTTCTGATCGAGGAACTTCGCTGCGCCTCCTGCCATGAAGGCATGCCTGGAGTTCAAAAAGCCGCGGGTCCCGATCTGCGTGATGTCGGTATAAGGATTCAGCCAGATTTCTTGAAAAAGTTTATCCAAAATCCTGCCTTACACGATCCCGGCACGAAGATGCCAGATGTCATGGGCAATCGTTCCGAGCAGGAAAAAGCTAAGATAGCGAACGAGATCAGCGCCTATTTGCTCTCGCTGAAAAAGACAGAGGATAAGCCCGCAGCTCTTCCGATGGAGAAAGCTGAGGAGGGGAAAAAACTTTTCCATGAGATTGGCTGTGTGGTTTGTCACGGTCCAAAGGATGGCAATGCAGAACCGAAAAATCTAACAAGCTACATTGGCTTGTCTCACGTTTCTAAAAAATATTTTCCAACGGGCTTGGCGGATTTTTTACACGAGCCTCTGAAAGTCAGGCCCGATGGAAGGATGCCTGACATGCGCTTGAGTCGCAATGAGGCAGAGCTTCTCTCCGCATTCTTGATCGGATCCGAAGCAGCGGCCCCAAAAGCCGAAACGCCTACGCCTGAGATGATTGCTGTTGGCAAAAAGGCATTTGAGGCGATGAGTTGCAATGCCTGCCACAACGTTGATTCCATCTCAAAGGCGCCGCTTCTACCTCCTAAAGCCAAAGCAACCCTGAACGGCTGTATTTCTCATGATACGGGCAAGGCACCGAACTATCAACTCAACGATATTCAGAGAAAAGCCATCCACGCCGCTCTAACAGAAAAGTCAAAGAATCCCACAGCTGCAGAATCCATCAATATGCGACTCACGCAGCTGAACTGCATTTCTTGTCATCAGCGTGATGATTTTGGTGGAGTTAAACCCGAGCTCGATAGTTATTTCCACTCCACTGAAGAAGCGCTCGGCAACGAAAGCCGAATCCCGCCGCCACTGTCGCTCGTCGGCGCAAAACTCCGTCCAGAATGGTTGAACAAAGTTCTCTATGAAGGACAAGCCGTCCGCCCGTACATGACCACACGCATGCCGCAATACGGAAATTATGCTCTAGATGGCTTGCAGCAATTTTTCGCAGAAACCGACAAGCTTGAACCTTTTGATTATGCAGAGATCAAAAAAGAATCAGTACCGATGATGCGTGATGAAGGTCATAGGTTGATAGGTGATCATGGCTTGAGTTGTATTTCATGTCATAACTACAACGGCATCGATTCTCCGAGTATGAAAGGTCTTGATCTCATGACAACTTACCAACGCCTTCAGCCAGCTTGGTTTGATCAATTCATGAAAAACCCAGCGAAGTTTCGCCCCGGAATCATCATGCCTTCCTACTGGCCAGATGGCAAAGCGGTGCAAACCGAAATCCTCGATGGAAACACCGATGCCCAACTACAAGCTCTCTGGCATCAGTTTTCACTTGGTCGCTCCGCTCGCGATCCATCAGGACTCCGCGCCGCTGATCCCGAACTGGTTGTTACCGATGAAGCTCGCACTTATCGTGGTCGCAGCACGGTTGCAGGTTATCGCGGTATCGCGGTCGGCTTCCCTAGCGGAATGAATTACGCGTTCAACGCTCACAACGGCGCGCTCTCCGCTTTCTGGACAGGAAAATTCATCAACGTCGGTTGGCGCGGACAAGGCTCAGGAAACTTCACGCCTGCCGCACCTGCTATCCAAATCGCCGAAGATGTTGCCTTTCTAATAGAACTCCCAGAAACCTGGCCGCTCAGACCGGTCCGCAGCAAAGAAAACCCCGTCAACCCAGATCCAACCTATCCCTCCCAACACGGCTATTCTTTCAAAGGATATTCCATCGGTGAAAAAGGCGTTCCGACCTTCAGTTATAATTGTGGAGAAATTGCGATCGAGGATACATCTGTCACAGGCGGTGAAAAAGGTAAGCTGAATCGCACGCTGACGTTCACATCCAAAAAGGCGATAACGATCTATTTCCGCGCCATGTCAGGTAATATAGAATCCATCTCAGAGAGTTCATTTAAAATTCCAAAACTCCAACTCAACATCGGAAAATCAACCGCCAAGTTTTCTAACATCCTTAGAGCCGCAGGAGAGAACAAAGAACTCATCTTTAAACTCGATCTCCCCGCCGGAACTTCAACCCTCTCTTTCGATTATGTTCTCTAACTATAAAAAAAGTTTTTCCAAATCCTATTCCTTTGCGGCTTTGCGGCTTTGCGCGAGTTTATTCATTCTCTTCCCTTGCCTGAATGCCGAAGAAGTCGGCGAGCGCTGGGGCACTGCCGAACGCGAGCGCAAATACTACCGCTTGGTCGATCTACCCATTCCGAAAAATCTCGTGATCGAAGCCGGTGCGTTCTGCGACCTTCCGGATGGAAAAATCGCGGTCGGCACGCGCCACGGCGATGTGTATTTCATCACTGGAGTGGATGCCACCAATCCCGAACCGGAGTATCATCTTTTCGCCACAGGTCTTGATGAAATTTTTGGTCTCTCATGGAAAGACAACGCGCTTTTCGTGACTCATAGCGCAGAGCTTACTAAAGTTTCCGATACGAATAACGATGGCACCGCGGATCGGTATGATGTCGTTTCCGATGATTGGGGCTACGGCACCTATCACGAATACGCATTCGGTTCGAAATTTGATCCGAAAGGAAATTTGTTTATCGCGCTTGGATTATCTAGCTCGTATCACTCACAAGAACTGTTTCGCGGATGGATTTTAAAAGTCACTCCTGAAGGAAAATCGATTCCCTACGCCAGCGGCGTACGTAGCCCGGGTGGGATTGGTTTTAACGAACACGGTGCGTTGTTTTACATCGAAAGCCAAGGTCCGTGGAACTCGGCGTGCAGTTTGAAATTCGTCAAAGAAGGCGGGTTCATGGGACATCCGATCAGTTACAACTGGTATAGGTATGCGCCGCACATGGGAGCAGCTCCCATCGAGCCCAAAAACGGCTCATCAACCCTAACAGAAAGCCAGAAGATTCAGCAACTCGATCCCTATGCGGTGGTGTTTCCTTACATACGCATGGGACGATCGCTGAGTGGATTTGCGATTGATACGACCGAAGGTAAATTCGGTCCGTTTGAAAACCAAATTTTCATGGGCGATTACACTCAATCCATCATTGTCCGCGCCACCACGGAACAAGTGAACGGTGTCTGGCAGGGCGCGTGTTATCCGTTCCGCGAGGAACTTTCCACTGGCTTGCTCAATGTTAAATTCACGCCTCAGGGTCGGTTAATTTCCGGAGGAACAAATCGAGGTTGGCCGGTTCGCGGCCTCAAGCCTTATGCACTCGAACGTCTTGAATGGACGGGCGTCACTCCGTTTGAAATCAAACGAATCAACATCACGCCGAAAGGTTTCACGATTCATTTCACCAAGCCCGCCGATCCAAAAACCGCGTCCCAGGTGGAGAATTATCGGGTTTCATCGTTTACTTATCCGTATCATCAAGGCTACGGCGGACCTGTCATTGAAGCAACAGATGCCAAAGTCACTCAAGTCGAGCTCGCCAAGGACGGAATGAGCGCGACAATCACTGTCGATTCGATCACCAAGGGGCACATCCACGAATTTATCCTCGCTCCCATCCTTGATCTCGATGGCGAGTCATTGGTTCACAACTTTGCGTTTTACACGGTAAACGAAATCCCGAAATAATAAATCACTCATTGTTGTAAAATTCACTCAATAAAAACCATCTATGTCAAAACGTCGTATTCTTTATTCTTTGGCGATCGCATCGCTACTCATCGCTCCCGGTTTCGCTGCGCCCAAGGTCACTATTACCAAACCAGATTTCACCAAAGGCGATCCTATTCCAGCTGGAGCGACTCATGATTGGAATCTGGGTGCAACCGGTCTGCGTGGATGGATGTTTAGTGACAAACTTGAAACTTCCGATGCTAGACAAGTTCGAATCACGAGAGTCGAGAAAGGATCACCTGCGGATGGGAGGCTTGCAGTGGGCGACGTCATTCTTGGAGTTGGTGGCAATCCATTTTCTTATGATCCGCGAACCGAGCTCGGTAAAGCTCTAACAGCTGCGGAAGCGGTGGATGGCAAACTGTCACTGACACGTTGGAAGAATGGTAATACGGATGAAGTTGTGCTGCAACTTCAAGTGCTTGGCGCCTACAGCAAGACGGCCCCATTTGATTGCAAAAAATCCGCAAAGGTTTTTCAAACAGGTTGTGATGCACTCGCCAAGCGCATGCAGGAGGATCCCAAATATGCGAGCCAAGGCGCAATCCCTCGTTCACTCAATGCTCTTGCCCTACTCTCCAGTGGCGATCCGAAATATATGGATCTGATCAAACGCGAGGTGAAATGGGCTCAAGATTTTTCCGCAGATAGCATGGCCACTTGGTATTATGGCTACGTTATGATGTTCCTTGCCGAATATACCCTGGCAACAGGTGACACATCGGCGCTTCCGGGTCTTCGTCGTCTTGCTATGCAAGCATCCAAAGGTCAAAGCAACGTCGGCTCATGGGGCCATAAATTCGCCACTCCGGATGGTCGGCTTTACGGCTACGGCATGATGAACGCGCCGGGCGTTCCTCTAACAACAGCTCTGGTTCTTGCGGAAAAGGCAGGAATCAAAGAGCCTGAAGTCAAACTCGCGATCGAGCGCAGCATGAAGCTGATCCGCTTTTTTGATGGCAAAGGTTCGGTGCCTTATGGCGATCACAATCCATGGATTCAAACCCATGATGATAATGGGAAAAATGGCATGTCTGCGGTTTTATTTAATTTAGCCAATGAAGCTGGACCTGCCGAATATTTTTCCCGCATGAGCCTAGCGAGTCATGGCTCGGAGCGTGACACAGGACACACTGGAAATTTTTGGAACATGACATGGGCGATGCCAGGAGTGGCGCCTTCCGGCCCGAACGCCACGGGTGCATGGATGCAGGAATTTGGTTCATGGTATTATGATCTCGCGCGCAGCCACGATGGTGCGTTTCCTCATCAAGGCCCGCCAAGCGCGACTGCAGATCACACCCGTGGTTGGGATGCTACGGGTTCTTTCCTGCTCGCCTACGCGATGCCACTGAAAAAAATTTACCTCACAGGCAAGCAACCAAGCAAAGTGCCACAGCTTTCTAACAAAGAAGCCGAATTGATCATTATCGATGGGCGTGGTTGGACGAATAAAAACCGTTTCGAAACTTATGATAAATTCAGCGATGCTGAGTTGCTAGAGAGGCTTGGTAGTTGGTCGCCAACAGTTCGAGACCGAGCAGGCATCGCATTAGCTCGTCGCAAAGTCACGCCTCCTCCCATTGACGCGATCGTTGCTCTGCTTGATTCAGAAAGAATTAACGCTCGCTACGGCGCCTGCCAGGCATTGATTCAATTGAAAGCTGCCGCGGCACCCGCCATTCCAGCACTTCTTGAAACGCTGAAGCATGAGGATTTGTGGTTACGTATTTTAGCCGCTGAGGCCATTTCACAGATGGGTGCATCTGCAAAAGACGCGCTTCCTGAAATGCTCACCATGCTCACCAAAGGCGAATCTCCCAAGGACCCTCGTGGCATGGAACAACGTTACCTCAGCTATTTCATTTTCGGAGGGATGCTTAAAAGCGTCTCCGTCAACGAGATAGATCAAAGCATACTCCAAAAGGCGATCTTAGCAGGATTGCAAAACCAAGACGGTCGCGCTCGTGGTTCGATTTCAAATGTCTATGACAAACTTTCTTACGAACAACTGAAACCGCTTTTACCCGCGATCCACGAAGCCATCGTCAAGCCCGCGCCAAGCGGTGAAATGTTTGCCGGCCAAGTCCGTGTTGCTGGAATCAAACTTTTTGCAAAACACAAAATCGCAGAAGGTCTTCCTCTTTGCATTCCCACCATGGACATACAATCTTGGGGCAAACAAGACCGTATCAGTGGCATCCTTGGAGCCATTGAAATCTACGGCGCTGGCGCGAAACCACTCCTTCCAGAACTCAAAAAACTCGAGGCAGATCTCAGTAGTCATGGCGAAGCTAAGAATTTGAAAGAGATCATCGATAGGGTGAAATCGATCACTCAAAAAATCGAGGCAACGACGGAAAATGTGGAGCTAAGGAGCATGAAGTAAGAGAAAAGAACTGCGGATTTCATTAATTTTTTTATTCGGATCTGCTCCTGTCGATCAAACTATGTGATTTTGGGTATCACTTACCCAGATTTTAATCATTTAGCGAGTCGATTTAGTATTTACGCCATGATTTATAAAAATAGCATTTGCGCATGAACGGTTCTCACCAGCTGCGCAGAAAGCAGTTTTATCAAAATTTAAATGCAGGCGAAGCGGTAGTTTTATTTGCTGGAGCAGCTCCTCGAAAGACAGCGGATGCGAGTTATCCGTTTTTCACCAACCGGAATTTTTACTATCTAACAGGCATTCTGCAAATCGACAGCATCTTCTTCGCGATCAACCAAGGCGGGAGGGTTGAGGAGACTTTATTTATTCATGATAAAAATCCGATGGCGGAACGCTGGCACGGTTATCGTATTTCTCATCAGGAGGCGATTGAAGCATCAGGTATCAAAAATATTTCTGACATCAAAAAATTCGATGAGTTTCTCAAGGATATTTTAGAAGCGAGATCTATTTCTTCGCTGTGGTATGATTTCGATAAGTTCGATGAAGGACGCAAGGATGCGCCGCAAAACAAGCATAGTGAATCGCTTCTTTCCGAGTATTCATGGCTGCATTTTAAAAACGCGTATCCATTGATTTGTGAGGCGCGCACGATCAAGGATGCCGGTGAAATCGCTGATATACGCAATGCTCTCAGCGTCACGCGAGATGGCATTCATGCGATGATGAAGTCGGTAAAATCGGGGATGTATGAATATCAACTTGAAGGTGTATTTAACAAAGTTTTGGCAGACGCAGGCGTGCGTGAACCGGCTTTCGCCAATATTGTTTCCTCAGGGCGTAACAATTTCTTTATCCATTACGAAGAGCCAATGGGAATTCTCAATGAAGGAGATTTGATTCTAACAGATGTTGGAGCTAGGAAAAACCAATACGTCAGCGACATCTCACGTGCATTCCCAGTGAATGGAAAGTTTACGCCTGAACAAAAAGAAATTTATTCGATCGCACTCAAAGTGAACAAGGAGCTCATGAGCTTGCTTGTTCCTGGTAAAATTTCTTTTGAACAAATCGAAGCCCACGCGCGCCGTAGAATCGGCGAGGAATTGGTCGCCGCCGGCCATCTTGGCAAGGATGAGGACGTCAGCAAATACTACTGGCATAAAGGAACTCACCACATCGGCTTAGACGTGCATGACGTTGGTCCTCATGGAAATCCCATCGCGCCGGGCATGGTTTTCACCATCGATGTGGGCATTTACATGGAAGATAAAAACATCGGTTTCCGCATTGAGGATAATGTACTCATCACAGAGACTGGATACGAACACCTTTCGGCGGATATCGTGCGTGAGATCGACGATATCGAGGCGATGATGAGATGAGAATCAGCTATTGAGATGGAACCAGATCAACAAAGGATTGATCAATGAATTGTTGACCACGGAGTGCACGGAATACACGGAATGTAAGCTAACGCACCAAATTAAACTTCTAACTCGATTTGATTTTTAGAAATCTGAGGAGCACGATTATCCAATGACGTGTGCTATAGCTTCCATTCCGTGTATTCCGTGGTTAAAAAATTCCGATAATATATTAGTCCTGCCACCCTCACAACTTCTGGCCATCTGCGATCAGCCTCTCACGCAGTTTTTGATAAGCAACCTTTTGCACGGGGACGTTGTCATCAATCGCAAAGCACGCCGCAGTGCCGGCGCTTTGGCCGAGCACCATGAACACCGGTTCCATGCGGATGGAACCGAATGCGATGTGTGACGCCGACAACGCCCATGGCACGAGAAGATTTTCGCATTCGCCGATTTTTGGGACGATGGAACAATAGGAAATGCCGTAAGGTTTTCCGCCGAGATGGGTTTGGATATCGCCTTCGTTCATCACCATTCCGTTATGCACGAAGCGTTGGGTGTTGTGGGAATCGAGGGTGTAAGCGCCTTGGCCTATGGAATCCTCGACCGGGATTTTCAGTTTGCAGTGATTCTCGGTCATCACCAAATCCGACACCATGCGCCGCGCCTCGCGGACGTAGAGGTTGTATGGCCAGTGGCCGTTATCGGGAAATTCATCCTTCGCAAGTCCCCACATTTTATAGGAATTTCGAATATTTTCCGGAACACGCGGATGATTCTGGACCGTCCACACAAGGCCGAGCTGGTAGTCGCGATGTTTGGCCGCGAGTGCATCACGTTCGGCATGACTCAGGGTCGCCCAATTCCAGTCCTTGCCGTAATTGCCACCGATCAGATCACATGAAAATCCTCCGGTGTTGTTAGAATCGGTTTTGCGGTTCGGGATCATGCTGGTTTTGAAAAACCCGAATTTTTGTCCGGCCTCGATGGAGCGGAAAAGCAGTTCGAAATCCGCCTCGTTGTAGTTTTTCGGCTTTGCTATCATGATGCGGTTTTCCGGCACATCGGTCAGAACCATGCGGTAGCAATAG
The DNA here is from genome assembly GCA_044354135.1 of Luteolibacter sp. Lineage (GTDB taxonomy): Bacteria > Verrucomicrobiota > Verrucomicrobiia > Verrucomicrobiales > Akkermansiaceae > Luteolibacter. Next base: position 3,598 of record JBILAN010000008.1, on the reverse strand, counting down.
GCCTGGAGCTTGTCATCGCCATCGCCGACCTCGCCGCCCATGTCGGGATTCACTCCGGCTAACAGACCGCTGCTCGCATCGCCTTTCACGCGAAAGGGATCGATCCCTTTCGGCAGCTGGTTCTTCTTCGCCGCCCCGGTGATGCCATTGCCGGTCTCGCCGTATTTCGCATTCGCTTCACGACCGATGGTGAACGAAACACCCGCGAGAGGCAGAAGGTCGCCTTCATACGAGGCATCGATGAACATTTTACCTTCGATCGCGTTCCCGTATTCTAACAGAATCTTTGTAATCCGCTTGCCATCCATGAAAGCGCCTTTTTTCAAATCCAGGCGACCCTTGATGATTTTCACCCCGGCTTCTTTCACCATCTTATGAAAAACATCTTCGGCGATTTTTGGTTCGAATACGGAAGCGAGTTCGTTCTTCGGATTGAACGCGAGGGTGCCTTGGGCGATCTCAGGGAAAACGTCTCGTTTTTGCAGGTTCCATGATTCGTCTTTCTGATAATGGAGATAAACCGCATGATAGAAATCCCGCGACAGGCCACCGAGGATTGAGTCGTTTCCTATGTCCGACCAACCCAGTCCGCTGCTGGTCAACCCGCCGAGGTGACCGTATTGGGAGACTAGAATCACGCTTTTGCCCATGCGTTTCGCCTGCACGGCTGCTGTCACTCCGCCTGGGGCATCGCCGTAAACCACCACATCGGCCTTGAGATCGGCGGCGGAAATAACTCCGGAGAAAGTCAGCAGAGACGTGATAGTGAAAAGGCAGCGCTTGAGTGAAATATTGGGTTTCATGAGAAATCGACCGAGTCGGGCGGGTAGGATACTGGGATCGCTCAGCTGTTTTTTCAACATACCGAACCTTGCGATCCACACCATTAACTCTTACATATGCGTTCAACATGAAATCCAAATCTTTCTTCGGCGTATTTGCCGCTCTATGTTTCACCCAATCCGCCATGGCAGAATCGACCGAAAAACTTCAATGGCTCTCTTACAAAGGCGGTGAGGGCCCGGGGAAAGGCAAACACATCGTCCTCATTGCCGCCGATCAGGAATACCGCAGCGAACAAGCCATTCCCATGCTTGCGCGGATTCTTTCCACGCATCATGGCTTCGATACCACCGTGCTTTTTAGCGTGAACGCAGAGGGCATGGTCGATCCCACTTTGCCTACCCCCGATCGCAAGGACGAGACGACATTTAGAAAGCACAACATCCCTGGCCTTGAGCATCTTGCCAAAGCGGATTCGCTCATCCTTTTCATGCGCCTGATCAGTCTGCCATTGGAGCAGGAAAAACACATCGTGGATTATTTTGATTCCGGCAAACCCATCATCGCCCTGCGCACTTCCAATCATGGTTTCGCCGCTAACCTTGATTATAAAATCAACGGGCAACAGGTCACGCTCAACCAAATCTTTGGCGGGACGTTCATGAATCATCACGGTGAGTGGCAAGCGGATTCGACCCGTGGTGACATCGTTCCTGAAATGAAAGATCATCCCATTCTCAAAGGCGTCAAAGACATCTGGGGCCTGACCGATGTGTATCGCACGTATCCCGAGGGCGGATCGCTGCCAGAAGGCTGCACCGCTCTCGTTAACGGTCAGCCACTCATTGGTCGTGAACAAGGTGGTGAAAACAATCCTGAAAAAGAGCCGCTACCGGTTGTTTGGGTGAAAAATTGGAAAACCAGCAGCGGAGCGGAAGCTCGCATCCTCCATTCCACCATGGGCAGCAGCAAAGATTTCCAAAGTCCTGGGTTACGCCGACTCGTCATCAACGGCGTGTATTGGGGGCTGAAGCTCGAAGATAAAATTTCAGCAGACAGCAGCGTCGAATACGTCGGCGTATACAATCCGCTTTCCCACGGCTTTCATCACGAGAAGCTCGGTGTGGTTCCTCGTCCCGTTTCTTACTATCGTTAATTCATTTTTCCATCTAAACCCACATCAAATACATCATGAAATCAAAAATTTTATTTCGTTCCGTGCTCGCCACTCTTTTGTTAGGAGTTGCGCCGATTTATTCCGCAGAAATTGTGGTTAACCCCAAATCAGAAACCACAGCAAAAGCCCAAGTGACTCAGTCCATGATCGGCTATCGGGATACTTTGTTGTTCTATACCTTTGCCGCAGAGAAAGCGGTGCTTGTGGTTAGAATCGATAACAAAAATGATCAGTTTCCCATCAAGGCAGTGCTGAATGTTTTTTCTAAAAATTCCACCAATCAAGGAATTGCGAATTGGATCAACAACCAACATTCATGCGGCTTATTCCCCGATGTTCCAGAGCCAGTTGTGGTTCAGAATATTCCGGCAACATCCTACACAGTCGTTTCCAAAAAAATAGCAGAAGCGATTGTGGTGGAAGAAGGCCCGCCGAATGCGGGTAAATTCAATCGTTACGAAGTTGAATTCAAACTCGAAAACATCCCAGCAGTTGGTGAAATTAAAATTAAAGACTTCACCGATATCGCTAGTGTTTTTGTTAAAGGTTAATAATCCTAAAATCCGCAGCTTTAAAAGCGGCTTCAGGTTTTATTGGCCTAACACACCTGTGCCACCTTCTTCATCGCCACCGCCGCCAGCGTTATTATGGTTCTTTTTCTCTCCTTCGGCGCGTTCTTTTTTGCGGCGCTCATTATCATGATCTTTGTCGCGATCTTTACCTTCATCTTTTTTTCGCGCTTCATCATAAGCTTTGCGGAGTTCATTGTTCAGGTTGCGATTCTCAATATTCAATTTTTCATTAGCGGCATGCGCTTCGTTTTTAGCGCGGGTTGCTAATAGAATAGCCTTTTCATTGGCGTCGATTTTACTGACTAACGTGGCAACGTCTCTGTCGCGGGTTTTCACGGTCATGTTTTTACGTTCTGCTGCGGAAGCAACATATCGTAATGTCAATTCAGCTAAGTTGGCATCTGCAGAAGCGGCATTGGCTACTTGTTTTGCCTCGGATAAAACATCGGTATTGTTGGCGCCTTCGGCTTTACGGATGACCCCATCCCAAGCCTCCGCCGCTTTCTTGTTAGCTGACATCAAAGCGGCCAAATGATCGGGATGCTTTTCTTTCAGATGACCGAATCTTTCTTGGAATTTTTCGGCATTCGAGTGATTTTTCATGCTCTCTTGAGCTCGAGCGCGTTCTTTCGCAACAGCCTCTCTCATGTATTGCTCTTGTGCGGCTTTATCGTCCGCTGACGCAATGCTGAGAGGAACGAAGATCGCTAGAATCAGATGAATAAAGACTTTCATATTAGTTTTAGGGGCTGTACTAGCTAAGGACTAGTGGTGTGACTCTTTATACCAATGTTTAAGCTGGTTTAGTAGCTTTTTGTGATCTCCTCCGTTGAAGCGCCATTCACACTCCTTTAAAAACCAATAAAAGTTCTCTTTTTTAATCCCGTTGAATCGTCTCAAATGACGCTTCGCCTGGTTCCAAAAATTCTCGATTCCATTGCACAGTCATCCCATAGCCGCCTGAATGGCGGGTGGTGATGCTTGTAGTATGTGGGATTGAGGGCTTGTTTGGCGATTGTGTTTTTTGACTCTGTTTATTGTGGGGGTGGTTTCGCGGGGATCTTTG
>JBILAN010000064.1:0-14511 GCA_044354135.1 Luteolibacter sp. | reverse complement strand
GCAGAGCGGTCTTTGGTGGCGTTGCGGATTTCTTTGACGGTTTTTTCTTCGACTTGAGTGGAGCGGTTGCTCCAGTTGGCGCGGATGTATGTGGCGAGGTCGGCGATGTCTTGGTCCTTGATAGTGGGGTTTTGACCGAGGCCGGGCATGACGCCGAGTGGGGTGTAGGTTTTGCCGTTGAGTTGGATGGGGCCGCTGAGGCCGTGGAGGAGGACTCTAATGAGGCGTTGTGGATCGCCGTTCACCCAGTCGGAGCCATCGAGATGAGGGCCGAGGTTTTCAAGTCCCGCACCATCGGCTCCGTGGCAACCGACGCAGGCAGCGGTGGTCGTGAAAAGGGTTTTTCCGCGGTTAAAGGATGCGAGGTGATCTCCTTTGAGTAAGGTGGATGGATCGGTTTCCTTTTTCGGCCCTTCTTTGGCCTGTTTGAGCCATTGGTCGAAGGTTTTATCTGTGAATCTGCCTTTGTTGGTTTCTTCAAAGAGTTTGGCGGTTTGGTTCAGGCCAGAAATGACGGCTGGGAGCACGAGTTCGACTTTGTTGTGTTTAGTTAGAAGTTCGACCAAGGCCTCTTGTGCTTCCGGGCTAGGGATGGTGGCGAGAACTTTTGCTTGGTAAGGAAGGGTGGCGGGAGTTGCGATGCTTTTTGTGATGTCATCGACCAACAGTTTGCGTTGCGAATCGGCCAATGAGAGCGACGCGTAGAGCGCGCTGGTGACGAGATCTTCTTTTCCTGAAGCAAGGGCGGGTTTAAGATGTGAGGCCTCGAGTGCGCCGAGGCCTTCGAGGGTCCAGATCAGGTGAATGGTGTGGAGTTCGTTGGCGGGTGATTTGAGTGCGGAGGCGAGCACTGCGGGATCGGCCTTGCGCTCGATGAGTTCCCGCTGGGCGAGATCACGAACCGCGCCGTTTGGACTGCCGAGTTTTTTGGTGAGCACTTCCATGGAATCTTTGGAGAGGTCTTCAACTTTTTCGAGTGCGGTTTTTTCGGCACGGATGCGGTAGATGCGGCCATGCCCGAAGCCCGGGCCATCGAGTTTTCTATCCAGGATTTGCTTACGCAGATAGGAGGTTACGTAAATTCTATGTTGGATGATGCCGTGATACATATCGAGAACGTAGATCGAGCCATCCGGAGCGTTGTAAAGATTGACGGGCCGGAAGCGTTCGTCGCTGGATGTTAGAAAATCTCTATCATTGAGTGGATTGAATCCACTAAGTTTTCCATCCTTGGTATCGACTTTGACGAGTTTGATGAGGTTTGCGGCAGGTTCGCAGACGAAGGCTGAGTACTGAAAAGATTCTGGAAATTGGTTGCCGCGATAAATCACTGGACTACAGGCACCGGTGACATTGATTAATTTGAAAGTTTTAGGATCGATGATGTCGGATTTGTAGCCATTCAGTGTGGACATATAAGCACGGTTGACGCCAGGGGTGACTCGGCTGGGATAGACTCGGTTATCACCTATTTTAGTGGTGATGGTTGTTTTGGTATTCACTGCTGGGTTGCCTTGCGTGAGATTCGGCAAGACGCGATCGCCTGCAAGTGTGAGGCTGTTGGTATTGTGATAAAGCCGGCCCAAGTTATCGCGGGTGATACCGAATTGGCCGCGGGTTTCGGTTTTGTCGCGGATGATTTTCCCATCGATGAATTTATGGCGGATATTTGATTTGGAGTTATACATCCAGTTGTCGATGCCGAACATCAGTCCATTCGTTTTGTGTTCGACGTTTCCACCGGGTGCGTATTGAGAATCGACCACAACGGGTTTTCCAACCGGTTTGTCATTTTCGGATTTTACGAAGTAGAGATTTTGCTGATCAGCAAAAAGGATGCCGCCGGAAGTAACGGCGATAGAGCGAGGAAGGACGATTTCTTCAAGGAAATTGGTGCGTTTGTCGGCAGTGCCATCGCCATTGGTGTCTTCTAGGATAGCGATGCGACCGGTGGGTTTGTCTTCATCTTTGCCATCGACGTTTGGCATGTAGCCACGCAATTCACAGACCCACATGCGACCTTTGGAATCGAATGCGAGGGCGACAGGTTTTTCGATCAAGGGTTCGGCGGCGACGGGTTCGATGACGAAACCTTTTTCGATGGTGAAGGTTTTGAGGGCTTCATCAATCGTCAGGACAGGAGCTGGCGGAATGAGTTCGTCTGGGACGATGTTTCCCATTTTGTTATCTTCTTTGCGGTCTCCTTGTTGGGCGAAAAGTGCTGAAGTGATGAGTGTGCTGAAGAGGAGGAATATCGGGATGCGTTGCATGTTATTTTTTTGGGTAAAGATGGTTAAGCTAGCGGAATATGGAATGGAATCGATGGAAAAATTTCGGGGAGGGGGTGAATTTTTAAGTGATAAGATTTATGGTGGATTACAGTCGTGGGTAGGGGTAATTGAATTCTTGGGGCTGGAATCCCCAAGAACGGCCTGGGGCTAGAATCCCCAGCAACGATGCGATGGTGCTCTATCGGATGGATCAACTCATTCACGAAGATTACGACTTATTTTCCTGACATGACAGCTGCGAGGCGGGTGGCGGCTTGTTCTAACAATTCTGATGCGTTGGCGATGGCGTGTTCGAGGGTGATTGAGCTGTTAAGGATTGAATCCATGCCATCGAAATGGGCTTGCAGCATTTTCGGGTCAGAGATTTTTCCGGCGAGTGCGTAGACGGGGATGCCGTGTTTGCGGGCAAGTTGTGAGACACCGATGGGGGTTTTGCCTTCTAGGGTCTGTGAGTCGAGTGAGCCCTCGGCAGTGATGATCAGATCGGCTGCGGCGATGTGTTGTTCGACGTTTAAAGTTTTAGCGATGCAGTCGAAGCCGGATTCGAGGGTTGCGTGGCAGAAGGTCATGAGTCCGAAGCCCAAGCCGCCTGCGGCACCTGCGCCGGGATTTTCGGAGAAGTCGTTTTTGAAATGTTCTGCGGCAATGCTGGAAATGTGCTGGATGCCTGCTTCGGCTGTTTCGATGTTTTGCGGGGCGATGCCTTTTTGTGGACCGTAAACTCGGGTGGCTCCGCGTGGGCCAAGCAGGGGGTTTTTGACATCGCAGGCGACGCGGATGGTGGGAAGGGTCGGGACTTGGGTGGAATCGATGCGGGTGATTTTCAGGAAATTTTCTGGAATGGGTTCGATTTCATGGTTGGAGGAATCGAGGAAACGATATCCGATAGCGGCGGCGACGCCGACGCCTGCATCATTGGTCGCGCTGCCGCCGATGCCGATGAGGATTTCGGTGGCTCCGGCGGAAATGGCGGCCTTAATGAGTTGGCCGACTCCGTAGGTGGAGGAGCGGGCGGGGTTGCGGTCGGTTGCGGCGATGCGCCAGAGGCCGTTGGCTTGGGAGGATTCGATGATGGTGGTGATGCGGGTGGGTTCCTTTTTCAATAACCACGAGGCGGTGACAGGTCGACCCAGCGCGTCTCTGACTTGGGTTTCTTGGCGGGTGAAATTGCTATTTTCCTGAAAGGCATCGAGCAGGCCTTCACCACCATCGGCTAGGGGGAGGAGGGTGCAGGTGGAGTTGGGGAAAACCTTCGAAAAGCCGCGTGCGATGGCCTCGGCAGCTTGTTTGGCGGAGAGGGAGCCTTTGAATTTATCGGGGGCGATCAGGATGCGCATGCGTCATTTCTTGGTGGAAAAGGTCGATTCGTCGAGAAATCCTGTGCTTTTCTTGCAAACCATTGAACAAATTTTTGACAAGTTGCGATTTGGTGTTTAAAGAACGCGCCCCGCGCGGTGGAAAAGTTTGCCGTGCCAACTCTCGATTCACCCCAATCTCATTTCAGTTATGGCCACGACGACAACACTCAAAGCAGCCCCGCGCCTCCGCAGCGGTTCAGGTAAACTCAAGCAAATGCGCCGCGAAGGCTGGCTTCCATCCGTGATTTACGGACGTGGAGTTGAAAACGTGAATCTCAGAGTTGATGCAAAGACATTTGCTGAGCTTCTTGCGCACAGTTCTTCCGACAGTATTTTGATCAACTTGGATGTCGAAGGCGTAGGTGTTCGTTCCGTTTTCCTCAAAACCATCCAGCACGATGCGCTAACTGGTAAGGCTCTTCACGTGGATTTCCTTGCTGTGGACGACAAAACCGAGATCACAGCAAACATCCCAGTTCGCCTCAATGGTGAGCCTAAAGGTGTTAAAGGTGGTGGTGTGCTTGAGCAATACGCACACACTCTCGAGATTGTCTGTTTGCCGGCCTCTTTGCCAGATACCATTGAAGTGGATGTTACCGCACTAGATATGGGCGAGTCACTCCACATTGGTGAATTGAAACTTCCGGCCGGTGTCAAAGCGACTCATGCAGCTGAAGTGGTTGTTGCTCATATTGGTAAGCCAGCAGCCTTGGTCGCTGAAGAAGCTGCCGTAGTGGCTCCAGCTGCAGCAGCTGCAGCGCCCGCGAAGAAGTAATTTTTACAACCCTCTCCAAGAGCGTCCGAAGATTTCTTCGGGCGCTTTTTTTGTGCTCTATGTTTGTGAGAAGATTGAAACGGAGGCAGTGGAGATGCGGAGGAGGGATAAGTAATTTTGATAAAAAACTCTGTTCTCTCCGCTCCTCAGTTCTCTCCGTTTTATTTTGTTTATCGTATCGAAATAAGTTTGCGAGTCGTTCTCCGATAGAGTGTTTTGCGGTATGGCAATTTCTTTAATCATCGGACTTGGTAATCCGGGAAGGCAATATGAGGAAACTCGACATAATATTGGGTTCATGCTGCTGGATAAAATCGCCGCCGCGGAGGGGGTTGTCTTCAATTCGGAGCCGAAATTTCAAGCCCACCTCGCCAAGCTAAGTGATGGGACGATTTTAATGAAACCCCAGACCTTCATGAACCTGAGCGGTCGGTCGGTTGGGCAATTACTTAGTTTTTACAAATGGGAGGTGGATCGGATTCTGGTGGTTTATGACGATGTCGCCTTACCCATGGGGCACCTTAGGTTTCGGGAAAAAGGCTCGGCGGGAGGGCATAACGGGATCAAATCCATCATCGAGCATGTGGGTGGAGATGGGTTTTCTCGCTTGAAACTCGGGATAGGCGCATCACATCCTGGGGGTATGACTGGACATGTTTTGGGAAAATTTGCCCCAGAAGAGCGAGATGAGCTGGAAAACATGCTTGCCACAGGGCTTGAAGCCGTGCAGGTTTCGCGCTCCCAAGGTATCGCCTTGGCATCGAACCGTTTTAATACTCCACGGGTCAAACCAGCACAAAATCAAACAACCGAACACAAACAAGATGAGCCGTAAATACGAAGGCCTGATCGCCCTGACGACAAAAAACCAAGAAGGTAGCATGGACGCACTTGTGTCCGCTGTTTCGAAAGACATCGAAGCTTCTGGTGCCAAGATCGAAAAAATCGACAACATGGGTCGCAAAGAATTTGCTTACACCCCGCGTAAAATCAACGGTGCACACTACGTGAACTACATTTTCACAGGTAGTCCGGATTGTATCGCCAAGATACAAGAAAAACTCGCTTTGAATGTTTCGGTTTATTTGAACAAGTTCAACCGAGTTGCCTGATTTCAGGTTTCTAACATAAGCTCCCATCAGGTCGCCTTTATAAAACTAATAACATTTACATACTCCTATGGCCAATTTGAACAAAGTCATGTTACTCGGTAATCTCACCCGCGATCCTGAATTGCGGCACACCCCCAAAGGATCGGCTGTGGCCGATCTTGGCATCGCGGTGAATCGCAAAGTCCAGGATGGCAACGGAGGTTGGAAAGATGAAACGACTTTTGTCGATGTCACTGTTTGGGGAGCTAGTGCAGAGAATGCGCAGAAATATCTGACCAAAGGTCGTGGCGTGTTTATCGAAGGTCGTCTGCAAATGGATGTATGGGACGACAAGGCCACCGGCCAAAAGCGTAGCAAACTCAAAGTGGTTGCCGATAACCTCCAGTTCTTGCCTGATGGCAAAGGCGGTTCTCGTGGCAGCCATGAAAACGCCTACACCGGAACTCCCGACACCAACGGCCGCCAAGGCGGATCCGCTGGCCCGATAGAAGATTATCAGGAAGAGGATGATATTCCTTTCTGAGACGGAAGACTTGAAGACAGAAGACAGAAGACTTTAACAAGAAGAGCGATGATAGATTTTATCACCGCTCTTTTTTTGTGAGTTTGAAGAAAACGTTTTGAATTCCAGCTTCAGGGAAAGCGGGCTGCGGCGGGGGTAATGATGATACGGAGGTGTTTGCTTGCCCGGAATATGTTTGGATGCTTTGACCTAGGGCGATGCCCTAGGCTATCGTGGGTTGCCCTTTCAGGGCGTGAGAGAGAATCCTCTTCCCAAATCAAAAATCAACAATCGTCATTCATCAATCGTCAATCAAACCGAAAGACGAAGTCGCTGTGCTCGAAGAATGGATTTCCGAATGATGATTGTTGATTTTGGATTTTTGAATGAAGAAGAATGCTGCGCATTCATCTAGCTGTTCGGCTTCAGATAGTAGAGCACGGCCATTCTTGTGGCGATTCCGTTTTCGACTTGGTCGTTGATGAGAGAGCGCTCATAATCCATGACGGCATCGCAGAGTTCGACACCGCGGTTCACTGGGCCCGGGTGCATGAGGTAGAGGCCGCGTTTTTTGATTTCTTCGAGGCGGGCATCGGTGATGCCGTAGAGTTTGTGGTATTCGCGGACGGAGGGGAAGAAGGGTGCGTCCTGACGTTCCATTTGGACGCGGAGGAGATAGACGATGTCGGGGTTCCATTTCATTGCTTCGTTGTAATCGGTGAAGCGGTGAATGCCTTCGGGTCCGTTTTTTGGTAGCAGGGAGCCTGGGCCGAGGAAGGCGACGTGGACCCCGAGTTTTTTCAGGATGCAGGAAGTGGAGCGGGCGACTCGGGAGTGGAGGATGTCGCCGATGATGAGGACTTTTTTACCAGTTGGGTCGGGAAATTTTTCCTTGATGGTGAAGGCATCTAACAGAGCCTGTGTTGGGTGGGCGTGTGCACCATCGCCTGCGTTGATGACCGAAGCGTTGGTCTGTGCGGCGATAGTGGCGGGTAGGCCCGAGCGTGAGTGGCGGACGATGATGTAGTCGGTCTGCATCGCCTGGAGAGTCTCTACGGTTTCGCGGACGGATTCGCCTTTGGTGATCGATGAGTTTCTAACATCGAAGTTGGTGACATCGGCGGAGAGGCGTTCGGCAGCGACCTCGAAGGATGACAAGGTGCGAGTGGATGGCTCGTAAAACAGGGTGAGGACGGATTTGCCTTTCAGGGCCGGAACTTTTTTCACTGAGCGGGTGAAGAGCTCTTTGAAAGGGATGGCTTGATCGAGGAGGAGGTCGATTTCCTCTCGTTTGAGCGATTCGATGTCCAGCAGGTCTTTACGAGGCATAAGCTGTGAAGTAAGGGGCGTAGTGGATTCCTCCGAAAACGAGAGTCATGGCGAGAATGATGATCAAGATGGCTGCGTGGTGGCGCGAGCGCTTCTTTCTCCAGAAAATGTAAGCTGTCAGCAAGCCTGAAACGCAAATAAGGCTAATCGGGGTGATGAAATGGTAGCTATGTGAAGCGGTGTAGATGGCTCCGAAGGCAGGTAAATAGGCTAAAATCAGCAAGACAGGGTGGGCTGCGAGTTTTTTGAGGTGGGCTGTAGGATCTGGGGGGGTGGCGGAAAAATTAGCCAATGCTTCGCGGCGTTGGAGCTCCCCGAGGTCGTCTTGGCTGCGACGAGATCCGGGTAGGGGAGTTTTTTTTACCACATCTGTAGCAGGGAAGAGTGGTAGTTCAAATTTCCGGAGTGTCTTGATCCTTCTTTTTTTAGGCTCAACTGGTTCTCTTGTAATTTGTACTGATGACTTTCTTGAAGGGGGGCCTTTACCGATGACTTTTTTGAAGGGAAAGGCAGTAGGTTCGTTGTCTGCTGAAGTTTTTTTGACGTCTGGATTTTGAAAAAAACCGAGTTCCTCGCGCAGTGCTGCAAGTTCTTCGGGAGTTTTTTTCTGCTTAGGTATCATGAATGCGTGGGAGAGACGACTTTCACCGAGTCCTCGCCGTCGGTACCTTCGAGCGAGACGTGGACGTGATCATGCCTGTCGGTTTCTAACAGGATTCCTGTGTAGTTAGCATGGATGGGTAGTTCGCGGTGACCGCGATCGATCAGAACCGCGAGTTCGACTTTTGCGGGGCGTCCGTAATCAGCGAGTGCATCGAGTGCAGCACGGATGGTGCGGCCGGTGAAAAGCACATCATCGACCAAGATGATATGCGCGTCATCGACTGTGAAAGGAATATCGCTTTCCTGAAGTTTCGGGTTTTCGCGAAGGTGTTCGAAATCATCGCGGTAAAGCGAAATGTCTAACACCCCGAAGTTGAGTTCGCGGTCTTCTTCGGAAAGGTGGGTGAGGAGTCGTTCTGCGACTTCATCGCCACGCGAACGGATACCGACGAGTGAGATCGTACCTTTTGGATTTGCTTGGCGGATGGCTTGGGCGAGGGTTTCGATGCCTTGATTCATTTGTGCGGCATCGAGAGTGAGTTTGATCGATACAGGATCGATGGATTTGCTTTCAGGGAAATTCATGATGCCAATGTCGGTGCGGCGTTGTAGGCCGGCGAAGGTGATTTTGTCTGCGGCTGCGTGGGCGGCTTGGACGGCGGAGAGTCGGTCTTTTCCTTGGGCGACGCAGGCGAGCACACGACCGCCGTTGGTTTGCCATTCGTTGCCGACTTTTTTGGTGCCCGAATGGAAAACTTGTTGGCCAGTGGAATCGATGCCTTGGATGACATCTCCGTTGCGTGAGGTTTCCGGATAACCATGCGAGGCAAGGATGACGCAGACTGACCAATCATCGGTGAAGCGGATCAGGTTTTTATCTAACACGCCTTTCGCGCCGCTCATGCAGAATGCGGCGAGATCACCTTGGAGGAGAGGCATGACGGCTTGGCATTCGGGATCGCCGAAGCGGCAGTTGTATTCGATAACTTTCGGGCCATCCGGCGTGAGCATGAGGCCGAAGTAAAGGAAGCCGCGGTATGGAAGATTTTCCGAGCGCAGTGCGGCGACTGTCGGGGCGACGATGGATTCGTCGATGATGTTCAGGAGTTCTTGGGAAATGAGTTTCCGTGAAGCGACCGCGCCCATGCCGCCGGTGTTCGGGCCGTGATCGCCGTTTTGCAGGCGCTTGTAATCGCGAGCGGGAGTGAGGATGAGGTATTGGTCATCGACGATAGCCGCAAAGATGGAAACTTCCGGGCCGATCAAACATTCTTCAACCAACAATCGACCCGGACCGAAACGTTTCTCGGTGAAAACTTCGTTAAGGAAATCGAGGGCAGATTTTTCATCCGGGCAAACCGCGACGCCTTTTCCCGCAGCGAGTCCATCGAACTTGAGGACGGTTGGATAAGTATCGGCAATCGCGGCGACTGCGGTTTCTAACGAATCGCAGACCGTGGCTGTTGCGGTTGGGATTTGATTACGGAGCAGGAATTCTTTGGAAAATTCCTTACTTGCTTCGAGCTGTGCGGATTGTTTCGGCGGGCCCCAGCAAGGGATAGCGTTTTTCTCGCAGAGATTGGCTAAGCCCTCGTCGGTCACGAGATATGATTCTTCGCCCGCGATGCAGAGATCGATGGCGTGGGTTTTCATCCAATCGATCAAAGACGGCAGATCGGTCGCCGTAGTGGGCTTGGCGATTTGAAAAATGGCATCGCTTCCTGGAAAGGAAAATAGCTCAGGTTTCTGCGGAGATAGTGAGAGGGTATGTAGCAGCGCGTGTTCGCGACCGCCTTTTCCAACAACAAGTATTTTCATCTGCCCTTGTTTTGTGAGAATTCCGGCGGATGGGCAAGGACTTTGGGTGAAAGCTTAAAAGAAGAGTTTAACCACGAATTTCACGAATGAGAAAATATTGATAAAGCTGCATCTTTAAAAAATTCGAGTAATTTATGGTCAAAAACCACATGAACCCAGGTAGTTGTCAAGATTTAGGGGGGAGGAGGGAGCCGCTTGGATCTTCGTCGGTGACGTTAGGTAAGACTGGCTCTTTGAAATTCGGGAGGGCAAAGGACCAGAACGAGCGTTTGCGTTGTTGATCAAAAGCAAGGGCTCGCTCTTTGCCGAGAGGCATGGGTTTTAGATCCTTTTCCCTAGCCTCGACCACCGCAACTTTTGGGCGCATCAATGCGAAGTCTGCTACGTTCTGGCTGGCGGCAACTGTCGTTTCTTTGACGGATCGCGTGGCGTTGAATGCTGTTTCTTTCACAGATTTCATCGTTCCGCATGAGGTAAAGACGAGAGGCAGCAGAAAAATAACACGCAGGGTTTTAGGCATAAAATTTTTGGCAATTGTTGCGCATGTAAGTAAATCTGTCCAGAATACCTTTCGGGGCGTTTTTGTCACGTTTGGTCCTATATCCGACCTGAAAAGCGACTGGATTTCAGATGGTAATCTGGGGTTATCCCAGTTGTCGCGCCGCTTGCAGCGTGTTTTTCATCAGCATCGCAATCGTCATTGGGCCCACTCCGCCGGGAACGGGAGTGATGGCGGCACATCTTGGTGCGACTTCGTCATAAGCGACATCACCGGTGAGACGATGGCCGGATTTTTTTGACGGATCGGCGATGCGGTTGATGCCTACATCGATGACGACGGCACCGGGTTTCACCCATTCGGCTTTGACCATTTCAGGTCGGCCAACGGCGGCGATGAGAATGTCTGCGCGGCGGCAAATCGCGGGTAGATCCTTGGATCGTGAGTGGGCGATGGTGACAGTGGCGTTGGAATTTTTGGCAACTAATAGCATCGCCATGGGTTTGCCGACGATCATGGAGCGGCCGATGACCACAGCTTCGGCGCCGTTGGTATCGATGCCGGAAATTTCTAACAATTTCATACAACCCGCTGGTGTGCAAGGAACGAAGCCTGTGGGATCTTCTAAAACCAGTTTCGCGACGTTTTCGGGATGGAAGCCATCGACATCTTTGCGGGGATCAATCGCTCGGATTACAGTTTCCTCATCAATGTGTTTTGGAGGAGGTGATTGAACGAGAATGCCGTGGACTGTGGGGTCGGAATTGAGATCGGCGACGACTTTGAGCAGTTCTGCTTGGGTGGTTTCGGCAGGGAGTTCGATTTTGACCGAGTGGAAACCGAGGTCGGCGCAAGTACGGGCTTTTGAACCGACGTAAACGGCGGAAGCGGGATCGTTGCCAACTAGCACAACGGCGAGGCCGGGAGTTATGCCTTTTGCTTTGAGAGTCGCTGTTTCGTTGCGGCATTCTTCGAGTACTGCGGCGGCAACGGCTTTTCCGTCGATGATTCGAGGTTGGTTCATGCGGATTAGCCTAGATGTGAAATCAGAAAGTTTAAGCACGAAATTTAAAATCCGGTGAACACTGAAACGTCTTGAGGGAGTGGGTAACGTGAAATAGAATGTGAATGGCTGATTTAGGCATTTTTAATGAGACTTCTTTAGCTAATTGCAAGCAAACTTCCAAGCTACGAAATCTCAGCTAAAGTTGAAGCTGATCAGAGTTATTTTGGAGTCGCGGGTAAAGGTAAGCGTGGTCCTGATGCTGCTGGAAAAGTAGCTGTTTTCGACCTACTTAAATAAGGGGGAAGGTTTACACCGCGATGATTCCAAATGCCAAAATAGAGACACTGCTGCCTTTTATCGGAGGAAAAGTTGATACTGATAGCCTGATCCACACGGATAATTTTCGTTCCTGGAATGCTCTTGAGGCAGCCAAAATAGTGACTAAAGGAGGTTCAGCTATCACCCTTAGCTATCATAGCCCTTTTAATTAACTTTCTAAGCTCATGCCCTTCTTAATCTCCTCCCTCATGTAGATGAATGTCTGAATTGATGTCACGCATGGTAGATATGCGTGATGCTCGGAGATAATCCGCGCTGGCTTTGGGTTTGGGCTTTTGCTATCATCCTTTTTCAACCAACTTATTACCGTGCAAATCCTCATTCGAAATATTGATCGCAAACTGACTCAGCCAGAGATTGTCTGTTTATTCAGAAAACATGGTAAAGTGAATTCCTGTGTGATTGTGAAAGACGAGAAGACAGGTGTATCCAAAGGTTTTGGTTTTGCTGAAATGCCAAAGATGGATGAGGCGATGAATGCGATTGAGGCGCTCAACGGCATGAAGCTCGGGGATGCCATCCTGCGGGTGAAACGTGCGGCGAGTTCAACCGTTGCGAAGAAGGTGGCCAAGGCTGAGCCTGAGGAAAGATCCGTCCGATCAGTCAGATCTGATAGATCAGACCGATCTGAAAAGATCAGACCGCCACGAGCCAGTCGCACCAAGCGCAACTAATCAATCCAGCTGGTTGATGGCCTTGGTGATATCCTCTTCCTTGCCGGCTGTCGTGCGGATGAAGAGTTCCTGCAGACCTTTCTCGGTTTGAGTGACGGCTTTCAATCCGCCGGAAACGGGCCGCTGGATGCGGATAGCTCCCGTGCATTTTTCCGTGCCGAGAGATTTACCACCGTAGGACAGACCGATGATGACTCCGATGACACCAGGTATCGCCTCGATTTTTGCAATCGTGCGCTGGCATTCTTTGGAAGTGGATTGGTGGCGACCGCGGGAAGGCATGGTGGGAAAATGCTGAATAAAGAAGAGTGAATAGTGAAAGTTTGAGATTTAGAGGCGCGACTGGAGTCACGCGGTCCAATATGGTTTAGAGGGTGATGAATATTGGGTTGGTCGTAAAGGGGATTGCAAATGGGGAGCGCATAGTGGATGAACGTCTTGGATGTCAGTTAGGGCAACATGGAAGGTGAGCGTAGCGGTGATGCTGAGCCGGGTGCTTGGGCTCGTACGTGAAGTGTTGTTTGCTGGCTTATTTGGTGGTAGTCGCTGGATGGACTGCTTTTATCTGGCGTTCAAAGTTCCGAATTTGCTGCGGGATCTCTTTGCGGAGGGAGCTCTTTCCCAAGCATTCGTGACGACCTTTTCCAAAAAGGTAAAAGCCGATGGAGTGGAGAGCGCATGGGTTTTAGCGAACCGCATGATGACCTTGGCGGCGGTGTTCATGAGTTTGGTCGCTTTGGTAGGGATAGCGATTGCGCCTTGGATAGTGGATTTACTGACGGCTTTTTCGCGATCGGGAAAGACCCCGCGAATTTACGATGCCGTGGAAATTTCTCTAATAGTTGAAATGGTGCGGGTTATGTATCCGTTCATCGCTCTCGTTTCCTTATCGGCTCTAGTGATGGGGATGTTGAATGCGCGTGATGTGTTCGGGATGCCGGCTCTCGCATCGTGTTTCTTCAACATTGGTTCGATGATAGGTGGTGCGTTGATCGGTTACTGGATGGATCCTGAATGGGGTCCACGGAGTTTGGTGGGATTTTCATGGGGTGTGTTGATCGGTGGTATGGCGCAGTTGGTTTGTCAGTTTCCGGCGTTATTGGCGGTGGGATATCGGTTCAAAGCGAATTTTAACTGGAACGATTCAGGGCTGAAAAAAATCATACAACTGATGATCCCGGCAGTGATCGCAGCATCGGTTACACAAGTGAATGTGTTAGTGAATGCAATGTTTGCCTATGGAGTGGGTGAGGGAGCTGTGAGCTGGTTGAGTTATGCGTTTCGTTTGATGCAGTTGCCCATCGGGGTGTTCGGGGTGGCGGTGGCAACTGTGACTTTGCCTGCGATGTCACGGGCAGCGATTAACGGCATAGGAAAAGATTTCGCGCCGACCCTGCTCAAAGGCCTGAAACTTGTCATGTTTCTGGTGTTTCCTGCTATGGTAGGCTTGGTGGTCATGGCGCAGCCGATTGTGAGTTTGCTATATGAACGCGGTAAGTTCGATGAGCTGGATCGCTTGGCGACCGCTGGTGCGCTGCAAGCGTATGGTTGCGGGCTTTTGTTTTATGCAGGGCTCAAAGTGTTGCAGCCTGCGTTTTATGCGATTGAAAAACGTTGGTTACCAATGATGGCAAGTATCATGGCCTTGGTAGTGAACTTGGGGTGCAACTACACTTTTGTATTCATTTGTAAATGGGGTCACGAATCATTGGCTCTAACAACCAGTATTGTCGCCAGCTTGAATTTCATGTTTCTCTACGCCGCGATGATGAAATACGCGGGCGACATCGGCACCAAGAGCTTGGTGCTGGCGTTTTTGAAAATTGGTTTATCAACCACCGTGATGGCTGCGGTTTGTTATTACGGAGGTCAGCTTTTACTCAGTGATCTCGGTGGGATGTTGTTTTGGAAAAAAGCAATGACGGTGCTTGGGCTCATCGGTGTTTCAGGTGCGGTATATCTGATCGCCACGCTGACGCTGAAAGTGGAGGAAATAAGCGATGTGGTGGCCTTGGTGAAGAGGCGGTTAGGGAAGTAAGAGGAATCACGGATGAACGCGGATAAACACGGATTTTAATAGGTAGCAACTATATTCCGCATAGTTGGTTTTTCGCCAATGTATTGAGACGTATCAGGAGTTTTCTCGCCACTGCGATGTAAGCGACTTTTGCCGGTTTGCCGCTTTCGCGCAGACGTTGGTAAAAG
>JBILAN010000007.1:0-55312 GCA_044354135.1 Luteolibacter sp. | reverse complement strand
TATAAAGGATTCCATACTTTATCGAATCCAAATTCTTGAAAATCCTTCAAATTTAAAGTCGCGAATTCAGTAACACCAAATGCAATCAGACTCAATGCGGTACGCGCGTCGTAGATGCGTCTACGTGCAAAATTCTCTCCCGATGCATGAATCCAAAGCTCATCGTGAAGGTCTCTGTTACGTGGAGGGAATCCCAAAGTTTTCCAACTTGGATGTCTTCGATATGCATCAATGACCGCTACTGCAGAGGCCGCATCCAATGGCTTAACTAACACCGCAGGATTTCGTAAAAGTAAGTAAAATTCCGCAAGGACAAATTCACTTAATGCTACGTCCTCTCGATTTGATAAACTTAACAAAAAACTCTTGGCCGCAGTATGAAATGGAGAACTCTGAGAGTAACTATATAGTAAAATATTCGCATCGATTGAGATCATGGGATTTGGAGAACGGGTTCTGTATCTAATTCGATCGCGTCGCGCAATTGCTCAGGACTTAATCCTTTCCAGCCAACCTCATTGGAACTTGGTGGAATCCATCGATTGTTTGGAGAAAGTGGTTTCGAATCATAAACTTCCAGCAAAAGTTCGCCCCCACGACGAAAAGTTTCGGCCAGAGACCACTCGCGAGCTTTCGCAAAGGACTTAATTTCACGGTAAAGCTCTTCTGGAACTTGAATTTGTGTTTTTATCATACCCGCAAAATTACATCTCCATTAATTTGATGTCAAGATATCTATAAGTTGGGTTTGAAGCTTTATAACTCCCTCACCGCATCCAAAAACGACGGATATCTCGGCTCCCAGCCGGTTGCTCTGACCTTGGCGTTGGAGACTTGCTTGTGGGTCCAACCGCGCTTGCGGTTCAGATCACGAGGTCCAGTTGGGGGGAGCGGCTTTCCGAAAATTTTCGCCAGCCCTTGGTAAACTTCCAACTGAGTTAAACTCTCCGTGTCACAGATGTTAAAAATTTCTCCTGCTGGAAAATCTGTTAGGGAAAACAAATGCAACAAAGAACTAGCCGCATCATCGCGATGGATCTGATTAATGAAACGTCGGCCATCTTCCTCGATCACCGCCTCGCCGCTTTTGAATTTACTCAACAACACACTGCGGTTCGGTCCGTAAATTCCAGCAAGCCTTGCGACCAAGCCACCTGCGTCTAGCACGATATTCTCCGCAGCTAACAATAACCTGCCCGTCTCACGATCAGGTATGGTTTCAGATTCCTCGGTTACCGTCTCGCCGTTGTGCTGCGCATAAACCGAACTACTGGACGTGAATGCAATCTTGGCTTGAGGAAATCGACGGACGAGATTCTCGCAGCCGTTTAAATAAACTTTACGATACGCCTCCTCGCCGCCCCGGCCCGATGCCGCACAATGAATCACCGCATCCGCATCCGGAAGCGCATCGACCGCTGCCGGATCGCTCACATCACAGGCGATCAGATTTGCGCCACCGCTGAGTGATGCACCCGTCGTTTGCCATCCTGCGGCTTTGAACTGCCGCAAAATTTCCTCGCCCAAATATCCAGCGCCTATCACCAAAAGTTTATTCATATCTGCGCAACTAATCGTTTTTCCTCGCCACAAACCATAGCAGCACGCCGCCTACCACAAGTCCGCCGAAAAAGATCAGCCAGAATAATTCATGAACAAAATCTGGCAAATTCACATTCATCCCAAACAAGCTGCCCAATGCAACGACAGGTAGGAAAAATCCAGTGACGAGGTTCAGCTTGAAAAGAATTTTTCCCAAGCGATCTGAAGATTTCGCATGAGCTTCCGAAGCCTCCGCTTGCCAAAAGATCAAGGTTTCTCGCGCATCACTTTGAAGAAGTTCAGCCGCTCGTTCAAGTTCTCTTGCGCGGTCGCGGAAGGATAGAATTTCACGATCTTCAGGCTCTTGAGCAAGAGCATCCTCAAGCGCGTGAACCAGGTTTCGACTGCTTCGCGTAAGAGGCCCTGCATGTCTGAGGATTTTGAAAACCAGCTCCGTGGAATCCGTTTTTTCTAACAATTCCTCGTTCAGATCAATCGCCTTCGCGTAACGATCAAGCAACGCACTCAGATCACTCAATCCTGGGCCGCTTGGCTGCAGCCAAGATCCATCCCGCCGCCGCCAGAAGAAAATCGCCTTCCGTTCTGGGATACCTGCCTCTGGGACCTCATGGACCACCAGCAGCAATTCACTCTCCCCCACCACACAGCGCTGATGCCCGGGCCGACTACTGAGCTGCTCTCTCAAACTACGTTCGACCTCATAATCCGTCGGCAATATCAGTAGTTCTTCCTCCATGAATCTAGCTCTATGGGATTTTCGTCGTATCCGCAACCTTGCGATTGGCTGTGCTTGCATATCCGTCAAAATCAAGCTAATTACTTCGCATTCATGAAATACTTTGTCCTACTCGCTTGCTCGATGCTACTCATTTCCTGCGTCGATACCAAACCTCCGGGATCCGATTACCTCGCTGGCATTGGTGGTCCAATCCATCGCCCAACCTCCGGCGGACCTCACCATCCAGCCCCAGCCATCCCTGACGATGTCTCCTATTGGGAAGGTGATGACGTGAAAGGTCCCTCGGTCATCAAAATTGTGCGCTCACAACAGAAGGCATACTTCTACAAAGGCAACAAACTGGTAGGGGTTTCCAAAATCTCCTCTGGGAAAGAAGATTCCGGCACTCCTCCGGGCAAATACAAAATCTCTCAGAAAAACAAGGATCACAAATCATCCCTATACGGCAGTATCAAAGACAAGTCCACCGGCCAAGTCATCAACGACAATGCTGATATCCGTGTCGATCAAGTCGGCCCGGGTCAGGTCTTTTACCATGCACCCATGCCTTACTACATGCGCTTTAACAACGCCATCGGCATGCACACCGGTTACCTACCCGGCTACGCCGCATCTCATGGCTGTGTTAGAATGCCCCACCACATGGCAGAGAAGTTTTTCGAAAATGTGGAAGTCGGGACGCCGGTGATTGTGGAGTGAGTCCGCTAATGACATGACTTTTAGCGCACGCGCGACTGCTGTCAGCAGGTTGCAAGAGTCCTCGTCAACGGCCATCCATCAGCAATCATACGTGTCATTGGTGGTTAAATTTCTTCATCTTACAATTTTTACGTCAGAAAAACTACCAGCAATCATTTAATCGACGGCATCTAGCTTATCGTTTATCAATGCCGCATGGGAACACCTGCGTTAAAGCGTATCGATTGTCATGTGCATCTTGTTGGAGACGGCAGTTCCGGCAGTGGATGTTGGTTACAGATGAGGACGCCGCTTCATCAGTTGATGGCGCGTTTTATTGTGAAGTCAGCTGGTTTGCCATCTGGATCGCTCAAAACCGGTCTCGATTTAGCGTTGTTGGATCGGCTCGTCGATATGGTGCGCACTTCATCTTTGGATTCCGTGGTGTTGTTAGCTCAGGACCTGCCTTACACCGACGACGGCATTGGTATGCCGGAGAAAGGGGCTTTCTATGTCCCTAACGAATATCTACTCAAAGTCTGCGCCGAGTATCCGGACTTGTTCATTCCTGCGGTCTCCATCCATCCGTCCCGGCCTGATGCCATGGAGGAACTGGACCGCTGCATCAGCGCCGGCGCAAGGGTGCTTAAATTGCTGCCGAACTGCCTCAACGTCGATTACTCCAATCCAAAACATAAACCATTTTTTGAAAAAATGGCCGCCGCAGGCATGATCCTACTATCCCACACCGGTGGAGAAATTTCACTTCCTGTCATCGATCCGCTCCTCGCCGATCCTCGTTTGTTAGAATATCCGCTTGCTTGCGGTGTTACCGTGATCGCCGCTCACTGCGCGGGACGATCGGGTTTATGGGATGCCGACTACACGGATGATCTCATCGAAATGTTTAATAAATGGCCACGCCTCTATGGCGACAACTCCGCCCTATGCAGCCCCATCCGTTGCCAGACTCTACCCAAAGTCCTTCCTGAAAAGGTGCGCAATCGCATCATCCACGGCAGCGACTTTCCTATCGCCGTCAATGGCTTCGGACCCTGGCGCATGGGATTAATCAATTTCAAAACCTGGCGCGCCGCAGACCGCGACCCCAATGTCCTCGAACGCGATGTCTTCCTGAAAAACAAAGTCGGCTTTGATGACTCAACCTTCACCCGTATGGCGGAGATTTTGGCTTTGAATGAAGTTATTAGTTAAACGTTATTTGTTATACGGAATACATCGACTTCTCGATCAAATTCCGACGTCGCTACGCTCTGCGCTTATTGAGAAAGCTCAAATAGCATCACGGAAATGTTAGAATTTCCCTAATAACTAATAACTAATAACTTTTAACCCATTACGAAATCAATCATTCCTTACCTCCGACGACGCAGAAGTCCGAGAACTCCCAGAGAAGCTAACAGGAAGGTGGAGGGCTCGGGGATGAGGGTGACGGTGTTGTAAGCTGGAACTGCAATTGTTCCTCCAAAAGAAGTAAAAGTATGTTGAAAGTTATTGTAACCACCTTGTACCAGCGTTCCTGCTGCATTCTGTACGTTAATAGTATCGGTGGATGGCTCCGAAGATGCAAACGTCGATGGTTTACTCCAAACTAAAAACTCAGTTGCAGCAGTGACACCTAAAGCTGTGAACCCAGCGGCAGAATTTGTAATCACCAAATAAAGGGGCTGACCTGCATATGGAGCAGCCAAAGGCGTGCCACTAATATTACCACTAAATATACCATTTCCATCTGCACCAACAAATCCAGCTCCAAAATTAAGAAGATTACCGTATGGGTTAAACGTACTTACTAACGTTGCTAGTGAAGCACCTGGCACATCAACAACCCCACTAAAATAACCAACTTGAACGGAACCAGCGCCATTGGCAATCAATGTTCCGTTAGACAATGTAATCGCATTAGAATCATTTGGGTTATTTACATTGCCGACTGTGAACGTTGCGGCATTAGCAAAACTTGCTAGTATGATCAAAATTAGAGGCGCGAACTTCATATTACTAAAAATCAATTATTTGTAACCGTTTGACTAAATACCATTAATTAGCAGTTAGAGTCACGTTGTAAGCAGACTGACGACGGTTAATGATAATTGCTGGTGTTAGTGGAACAGCTGCTTGATTTGTGGAACCTCCGCCGACGAGCCGCCAACCGACTCCAGCGAATCCACCGTTTGAATAAAAGTAAGTTAAGTATCCACCAGATCCATTTGGCATCATAATTAAATCAGCTGTATTTGAATTACCTTGTAGCACCGAAGCCGCCAAGCCACTGGTAGCTAAAGTAGGGGCACTGCCAAAAACCGTTGATATATACTCATAAGTCTGAGCGATGCCAATCTTTGTTTGATCCAATTTAACCTCACCATTTAATACTAAGTCCAGATCCGTTAGGCCCCTACGCTGGATGAAAATCGCATCAGTATACACGATAGGATCTACTGCAAAATTTGTCGATCCACCTCCAACTTTTCTCCATCCGATACCTGCAAACCCACCGGTAGAATAAAAATATGATGTAAATCCCCCAGAACCGTTAGGAATAAGTATCAAATCAGCAGTATTCGAATTACCTCCGAGCAATCCCGATTGATTAGTAGCTCCAAAGATTGAGGATAGCGTTGCTGCAGGTCTGATCCTGTATGGCTCGTCGCCCGCAAGAGCCGCCACGAAAGAGGAAGGCAACCCTTGGATCTCGGTGGCGGTAAGTGTAGTAAACTCCTGAATAGCTCCTGAATTTGGACCTGAGCCCGTTATCTCGATAATATTGACCCCAGATGCAAGAGATGAAGTGAATGTAGCTTCAGTATCGGCGATACTTGTTGAAGTCGGTTTAGAGTTAAGTATTCCTGAAAAGACTGTTGTTCCATGTACGTTAAGCCCTATTAAATTATACTGACCTGCCTTAAGTGTCTGAGACGTGTATCCTACCGGCGTCGTATAAACCTGTGCGAACGCAGCTTGAGAAACTGTTAGGCAGGCGAGCGCGAAAATCGTAGTCGTTCTCATAATTGGATGTTTTGTGGGTAACGTATGGTTCACACTTAGGTAAGTTATAATAGTAAATTCCTCGTGACTGACAACCCAAAAGTTGAATATTTTTCAGGCAGAACCATACCTGAAAATAGGTAGGTTTTGAAATTACGTTATTCGTTATAAGTTAAGGGTTATTAGGGGGTGATTGGAATGCGTTATTCGTTATAGGTTAAGAGTTAAACGGGGGGCTTCGCGCTTCTTTCCCTAATAACTAATAACTAATAACTAATAACTTTTAACGAAATTTACGGCCAATGGGTGAGTTTTTTAAGCAATTTCAGGCGATTTTCGATATCATCTCTGGAAATATGCGCGAGGCGATTGGCGGAAAAGGCCTCGCAAGTGAAGGAGGCGACGACTGAGCCGTAGACCACGGCTTGGCGGATATCGTCGAAAGAGAAGTCGGTTTTCCCGGTGGAAGCGAGGTGTCCGGCGAGGGCGCCGAGGAAGGAATCGCCCGCGCCGGTGGGATCGGCGACTTCTTTGAGGGGGAAGGCGGCGCAGCGGAAGAGATCGAATTTCGTGCCCGGGAGGCTGAATTCAGTGGCAGGTGAGCCATCGGGGTGTTTGGAAAAGAGGATGGCACCGAATTCACCGAGTTTGATAATAACATTTGCGGGGCCTTTATCGAGAAGGATTTGGCCAGCGACGATGAGGTTAGAGGTTTTGCAGAAATCGCGGGCCTCGGACTCGTTGATGACGAGGAGGTTGATTTTTTTGAGTACTTTATGGAGGTCGTCGTTGGCGATGGTGATCCAGAGATCCATGGTGTCGGCCGCGATGAAAGGCTTTTGAGCCGTGAGTTGATCTATCATCTGGAGCTGATTGATCGGGTGCATATTGGCGAGCACCACGACTTGCGAGGAGGTCATTTCCGCAGGAATTTTCGGGGTCCAGTTTTCCAGGACATTGATCGCGACGGAGAGAGTATCGCGATCGTTCATGTTTTCATGATATTCGCCGGACCACGAGAAGGTATCGCCTTCCGAGCGCTCGAGACCATGAGTCGAAATATTTTTCGAAGCGAACAAATTCAGGTGTTCCTGGGGAAAATCCTTGCCAATGATGCCGATGAGATGCACCGGCGAGGCGAAATAACTGGCAGCAATCCCCGTGAAGGACGCGGAGCCACCGAGGAGGTTTTTCCCTTCTGCGACAGGAGTTTTGATGTGATCGATGGCGATCGAACCGCCGATAAGGACTGAAGAAGCTGCTGACATGCAGCGGTTCTAAGTCTCAAAATTCAAAATTCAACTTTCAAATTCCGGGGAAGAATTGAACGGGTAGGGTCAAGTGGCCTCGCTTGACCCACTGATGGCCTTAGCTGAAGAGTTAATGAGATATTAGGATAATTGAGATATTGGGATAATTGGGGGATCTTCGATCTCTTACGTGGAGCTCGGTGTCACGCCCTCTAGATAGAAAGCGCATCAAGATTTTTAATCACGGTCGAGCGAGGCCGCTCGACCCTACCGTTTTGATGCCTGTAATTTCACAGTTGCCCGCAGCGTTATGACATGATGCATTGCACAAGTATGAAGTTATCCACTCTCCGTCATTTTTTCATGGGCATTTTAGCGACTGCGTTGGTTTTGCCGCTGGCCGCTTTTGCTGAAGCCGAGAAACCCGCCAACAAGAAACTCATCCTCATCGCCGGCAAGCCGAGCCACGGTCCTGGCGATCATGAGTTCAACGCCGGTTGCATGCTTTTCCAAAAGTGCCTCAAAGACATACCGGGCCTTGATGTGGAGGTGCATAACAATCATTGGGTTAAAGACGATGCGGTTCTGGAAACAGCTGATGCGGTGGTCATTTATTCCGATGGCGGAAAAGGCCACCCCGCACTCCAAAGCAACCATAGCGAACTTCTCCAGAAGGTGGCGAACCGCGGCGGCGGGATCATGATGATGCACTACGCCGTCGAGTGCAACGCCGGTGAAGCTGCAACTGGCGATCTTTTCCGTAGCTGGATAGGCGGTGCATATGAAAGCAATTTCTCCTGCAATCCGATGTGGGAGGCCGATTACAAAAAATTTCCTGAACATCCCATCTCACGTGGAGTAAGCCCATTTAAAATTCGCGACGAATGGTATTTCTCCATCCGTTTCCCTGAAGGCATGAAGGGAGTGAAATCGATCTTAGTTGCAACTCCGACAGATGAAACCCGCGATGGTCCTTACGTTCACCCAAAAGGTCCTTATCCACACATCCAAGCCAGAAAAGGCGAAGAAGAAACCATGATGTGGTGCATTGATCGTCCTGATGGTGGACGTGGCGTTGGCTTCACCGGCGGACATTTCCACAAAAACTGGGCGGACGACAACATGCGCAAAGTCGTGCTCAACGCATTGCTTTGGGTCAGTAAAGTCGAGGTTCCAACAAACGGAGTGGAGTCCAAGGTGACCGAGGAAGACATGGCAGCAAATCTCGATCCTAAAACTCCTCGCAAAAAATGAGCGGCGGCAAAGGCATGCTCGTGGCGTTGCCCCGGCGCTGGGATGAAGCCTGTTTTGCAGTTCCTGCAGTGCGGGCCTTGGAACGCAGCGGATTGATCGGCGCGCTGGTTTGCCATGAGGAACAGGAAAATTTCTGGAAGACGGTTAGCACGCTGCCGTGTTTCACGTTTTCTAACAAATCCAGTTCAGGACAACTCGCTAAACTGTTAGAAAATGATTGGGAGGCATCGCTGGCATGGGAAGACGGGACTGCCGCCAGAGCCTTTGCCAAAGCCAAAATCCAGCGAAGACTCGGTCCCGCCAGTGCGAACTTGAAAAAGCTCATCACGCACCCGCTTCAAGCCCACGAAGCCCCGACCGAGCACCGCGTGCGGCTTTACCTCAACACCTGCGAGGAAATGGGGATTCCAATCAATCATCCTGAGTTTTTTGCTCCCGCTTCCTTGGGCATTCCCACAAAACCCCAATCCGTCCTGCTCTGCCCGGACTCGGACTTCGGCCCCAGCCACGAATGGCCACTCGACCGTTGGCAGATGGTCGCGGAACATTTGTTAGAAAAAGGCAAACATCTAACCGTCGCGGGATTAGTCGGTGGGCGAAACCTTGGACAAATTCTAACAAGTCGGATCGGTTCCAACGCCGATTTTCTCATCCTTAACTCCCTCAGCGCCACTATCCCAATTCTCTCCACTTTCCAATCCGTCATCGCCGCCGATGGTTCCCTGCCTCACCTCGCGGCTCTCACAGGATGCACCTGCATCACTCTCTTCGGTCCCAACGATCCCAACTGGAAACGCCCCCTCGGCAAACAAAACATCGTCGTCAAACATCACGTCGAATGCGCCCCATGCCTCTCACCAAAATGCCGCATGGACAACCGTTGTCAGAATGAACTGCAGGTTTCTGATGTGTTAAATGCGATAGGGTAGGGTCGCCTCGCCGAGTCGACCCATTTCAGAAATCTCAAAGCGCGATTTTCCTAACAGATGTGAGACCTTCCTCAACGCTCATCATTTCAGATTCCACAATACGCTCGAAGGCTTGTAGGGCGTATGGACGTGCGTTAGCGCGCCCGCAGGGTGAGTGGACGTGTGGCGTCCACGAATCAATCGAGCGAGGCCGCTTGACCCTACCTACCCCTTAACCAGCATCCGTGCACCGAGGAGAACCAATACCACTCCGAAAATCCGGATCAGTGTCGGATTCGAAAGTGAACGCATGAGATCCGTGCCGAACCATGCCGCGACAGCGGATGCGGCTCCGACCATGGCGACGATTTTCCAATCGATGAGATGTCCTGCCTTGGTTGCGTTGTTAGCGGTGGAAACTAGAGATGTCACGATGATGATGGCGAGGGAAGTTGCGATCGCCTTTTGCTGACTCAAACCAAGCAACGCAACAAATGCTGGAACCATCACGATTCCTCCCCCCACGCCACACAATGCCCCTAGCAAACCCGCCACCAAACCAATAACTACAGCAATCGCAATGACTTTCACAGACACAAGCTGTATGGTGGGCGGGAAAAGTTCAATCCATGAATTCACTGTAGGGTCGAGCGAGGCCGCTCGATCCCACCCCTATAAATTTAGAGTTTTAAATTTGGAGTTTTAAACCTAAACCCCCCTATGCGTTCCGGACTCATCCTCAAACTCTCTTCTCCCGATCAACCAGGAATCGTGGCGAAAATCGCTTCTTACGTTGCTACTTATAACGGCAACTTGATTGAGTTCAGCCAGTTTTCCGATCAGATCGGGAAGAAATTTTTTGCACGCCTTGAGATCGATACCACTGAGCTCAATGTTGACGTTGAAGCTTTCAAAACGAACTTTACGCCGCTAGTCAAAGAGCTCAATGCCACATGGCATTTCCGCAACCTTCCCTACAAAATGCGCACGGCTGTTTTGGTGACAAAAACTGATCACTGCCTCAACGAAATCATATGGCGCTCTGAACTCAGCGAGCTTCCCATCGAAATCACTTCTGTCGTCGGCAATCGCGAAAACTGCCGCGCTGTCGCTGAGCGTTCTGATCTGCCTTTTCACCTCATTGATATGGATGGAGGCAAACGTGAAGCCGGCTTCGATAAAATTCGCGAACTTCTCATCGCACAGAAAGTCGAACTCATCGTTCTTGCACGTTTCATGCAAATTCTTCCAGCGGATTTTTGCGATGAATTTTCAGGAAAAATCATCAATATCCATCATTCCTTCCTGCCCGCCTTCATTGGCGCAAACCCATATCGTCAAGCCTACGATCGGGGCGTAAAGCTGATCGGTGCGACTTGCCATTACGTTACCAACGACCTCGATGCTGGGCCCATCATCGAACAAGAAGTTGAACGTGTGCATCATTTCCATTCACCTGCCGACTTATCACGCCTCGGCCGCCAATGCGAACGCATCGCCCTCGCAAAAGGCATCCGCTACCACGTCCATGACCGCACCCTCATCGACGGCAACCGAGCCATCGTTTTTCCCGATTAGTTTTTGAAGGTCACTTTGGCAGCGGGAGGCGGGCCGATGGTGCCACCCTCAACAAAATCCGCGACGGTGAAACCTTGACGTTTGTCCACCACGCCGCGCGCGACTTTGTTCGCCCAACGCACAATCCGACGGATGATGGGTCCGCTGTCCCAATACATGTGCGAAACGGTAGGATTGCACCATGAAAAGATTTCATCAGGATCATGGCAAATCAACGACACATCCCTCGGCGCGATCACTCCTCGCTGCGAAAGGTAATCCTTCAAGGATATAAATAACGCGGACTCGGAGACAAAGATCAATGTCGGCGGCGTATGTTGGAAAAGCGCGTCCAAACAACGGTGCAACCCCTCGACCGTCTGCTCCCAATCCGGCAAATGATAGGGTCCGGTCGCAATCCCCAGTTGCTCCAATTCATCCAAAAACTTTTGCTCATAAAGCGCGGGTTTCGGCTTCCGCCTCTCACTCCGGGCAATCATCACGATTCTGCGATGACCCAACTTCACCATTTTGCCGACAGCCTCCGCCATGGCGGGAATCTTGCGAACCCCCATCCCTGCGATCGGAAGCCCGTGAAATTGACCGAATATTGCAAACACAGCCATACCCTGACTCGCAAACCATTCCAAAATTTCCCGTGATCCGGCCAAAACAATCCATGCATCGGAATTGATTTTTTTCACATAAGAGCCAACCCGCTCAACATCCAAACCCAGATCCGTCAGTGACTTGTCGGCAAAAAATGCCGCATGCCCCGACTCCTGCAACCGGTATAATAACTCAGCCATGTACACCAGACTGCGGTCTGAGGAGTGATACAACAGGATCGCAACCCTCAGCACTGCTTGGCTTTTTTCAACCGGTGGCGTGATCTGGCATCGCCTCCGCTCACCTTGACCACGTAACAACCCCTCATGCTCCAACTGCGCCACCGCCGCGATGATTGTCTTCGGGCTCACCGCCAGTTCCTTGGCCAGACGATTGACCCCAGGCAGAGTTTCCCCCAACGAGCCAGCGATAATTTGCTCACGCAAATACGCAGCAAGTTGCTCGACGGCGGTGAGGGCTCGAAACGGCTTCATGACACAGAAAGCTGTTACCCCAGCGGTAACAGATGTCCAGCAGGAATGAACTCACATCTCCATGACCAGATATTTCGTTGCCAATCCCACCCTTCCACGCCTAGCTTCCCTCCCCCTAAGTAGAACATTCATGAATATTGCCGTAGAAAAACAGCCAAAATGCATCGCCATCTTAAACGTTGAGATCCCATCTACCGACGTCGCAGCCAAACGCGAATCCATCACCTCTTCCTACGCTTCTCAAGCAAAACTACCTGGCTTCCGCCCTGGCAAAGCCCCCAAAGCCGTGATCGAAAAACGTTTTGGAAAACAAATTTCCGAAGAACTTACTGAGTCCCTCTTCAGTGCCGCTTGTGACAAAGCCCTCGAAACAGAGAACCTCAAAGTCCTCGACTTCGGCTTCCCAGAGAACATCAACGAACGCCCAGACGGCTCGATCGCTTTCGCGACGCGCCTCATCCTCGCTCCTGAATTTACCCTTCCGAATTACAAAGGCATCGAAATCAAAGCCCCATCGACCGAAGTGACCGATGAGGAAATCAACACCCAACTCGAAAGCATCCGCGAGCGTCTAGCAGAATTTGAAGACGTCACCGACCGCGCACTCCAGAACGACGACATCGCAGTTGTCGATTTCACCACCACTCTTGATGGCAAATTGCTCACTGACGCCATTGGCGAAAAAGGCCAATACCTCGCCAAGCGCGAAAACCATTGGCTCCCCATAAAGGAAGGCTCTTTTCTTCCTGGCTATGCCGAGCAACTCGTCGGTTCCAAGCAAGGGGATCAAAAAGACGTCACCATCACCCTCGACGACGCATTTCCATTCGAAGAACTCCGCGACAAAGCCATCGTCCTGCACACCACCGTGCAGGGCATCAAGGCACCAAAACTCGCTGAGTTGAACGATGAGTTCGCAGAGAAACTCGTTCCTGGCAAAACCCTCGATGAGATCAAAGCCATCATTCGTGAGAACATGGGATTCGAGAAAAACAAGCAGATCAACGAACTCAAAGTTTCCCAGATTGTGGAAAAACTGAACACCGCTGTAAGCTTCGAACTCCCAGAAGAAATCGTAAAACGCGAAGTTCAAAACCAAGCCAATTCACTCGTCGAACAAGGCAGTAAACAAGGCGCATCCGACGAAGACATGTTGAAACAACAAGAGGAAATCTTCTCCGTTGCCACCAAACGCGCCGTCACCAATCTCCGCACCAATTTCCTTCTCCAAGAAATCGCCCAAGTGGAAAAAATCACGGTTTCAGATGCAGATCTCCTCGGCCATATTTCCCAAATCGCCCAGCAACGCAAGCAGCCGATCAAAAAAGTCATCAAGGACCTTCAGAAAAACCGCCAAATTCAATCCATCCGTAATTCGATGTTGATCGGTCAAACGATTGACTTCCTCGTTCAACAAGCGAATGTGACTGAAGTCTCAGCCCAAGAATTTGAAGCCAACCCTGCTTAATCCATTATGAATCTTTTTCCTCCCTCTAACAGCTCTGGTTCCAATCAGTCGCCAAAAAACAGCTATTACGTCCCCATCGTCATCGAATCTGATGGACGCGGCGAGCGCTCGTTCGACATCTACTCACGCCTCCTCAAGGACCGCATCATTTTCATCGGCACAGGCATTGATGACTACGTTGCGAACTCGGTGATCGCGCAGCTGCTTTTCCTTCAAATGCAGGATCCGAAAAAGGACATCCACATTTACATCAACTCCCCTGGGGGGTCCGTCACTGCCGGTCTCGCGATGTATGACACCATGCAATTCCTCACCTGCGACGTGAACACCTACTGCATCGGCATCGCTGCTTCCATGGGTTCCGTGCTCCTCACGGCAGGCACCAAAGGCAAACGCTTCTGCTTGCCTAACTCACACGTCATGATCCACCAAGTTTCAGGCGGAGCCCAAGGCACCGCTTCCGACGTCGAGCGCACCATTGGCTTTATGTTCAACCTCAAAAAACGCCTTAACGGCATCCTTGCCAAACATACCGGCAAGACCATTGAACAGATCGAACACGATTCCGACCGCGACAACTACATGTCCGCTGAAGAATCCGTTGCCTACGGCCTCGTCGATAAAGTCCTCGAATCCCGTAAACAACTCCCCGACGCAGTCAAAGCTGAACTCGACAAGAAAGACTGACCTTCATCTGGATTCCAAGTTTGAAATTTGAGATTTAAAATTTAGAATTTAGAATTTATATAAACCTATGGCCCGCGCTTCCAATCTTACCATGTGCTCCTTCTGCGGAAAGAGCCACTCCGAGGTTAAAAAACTCATCGCCGGCCCTGGGGTCTATATTTGTAACGAATGCGTCGATGTCTGCAGCAACATACTCGATAAAGAACTCAATCAAGCCAATCCCACGAACGGCAAAAAACGCAAAGGTAGCACCACACACACTCGTGAGGAAATGCCAACCCCAGCGGAACTGCTCGCCGAGCTGGATCAATACGTGATCGGCCAAGAAACTGCCAAACGCGTGCTCTCGGTTGCAGTTTACAATCACTACCTGCGGCTCAACCAAAACAATCTCTCCATCTCATCTGAACACGACGATGTCGAGATTGAGAAATCCAACGTCCTCCTGTTAGGCTCAACGGGTTCCGGTAAAACCCTTCTCGCCCGCACTCTCGCACGGGTGCTCGATGTGCCATTCTGCATCGTCGACGCCACCACCCTAACAGAAGCGGGTTACGTCGGTGAAGATGTGGAAAACATCATCCTTCGCCTGCTTCAAGCCGCGGAATTCGATGTCGAACGCGCCGAGCGAGGCATCATCTATGTCGATGAGATCGACAAGATCGGCCGTAAAACCGAAAACGTTTCTATCACCCGCGATGTATCTGGTGAAGGCGTTCAACAAGCACTTCTCAAAATTCTCGAAGGCACTGTCTGCAATGTCCCACCTCAGGGCGGACGCAAACATCCCCAACAGGAATACATCCAGATCAACACCGAGAAAATTCTCTTTATCTGCGGTGGCGCATTTGTCGGTCTCGAAGATATCGTCCGTCGCCGCCTCGGCAGCAAAACCTTGGGTTTCCACTCCGACAACTCAGCCAACGACCTCGATGAGAAAACCTCGAAGATTCTGGAGAAAGTCCTCCCTGAAGACCTCCTGCACTTTGGCTTGATCCCGGAATTCATTGGACGTCTCCCTGTCATTACCGCCCTGCGTAAACTCACCGAGGACGAACTCGTCAAAATACTCACCGAGCCGAAAAACGCTTTAGTCAAACAATACGCCAAACAACTCGCGCTCAATAACGTTAAACTCAACATCACCCGCGATGCTCTCCGCGCAATGGCTCACATCGCCGTCGAACGCGGCACTGGCGCCCGTGCCTTGCGCTCGATCTTGGAGAAACTCATGCTCGACGTCATGTTCGAAGTCCCCTCACGCGGCGACATCGAGGAAGTCACCATCAACCGCCAAGCCGCCGAAGGTTCCAAACCCCCAACTCTTCGTCGCCGCAAAGCAAAAGATAAAGAAGACGCGGCTTAAGAATCCCGGCATGGATTCCGGACATTAGCGCGGGTTTGGGCGTAGCGATACTACGGGAAAGATCCCAGCAGGGATCACAGAACCGCACGAGACACCAGATGACATCTCATCAAATCTAATGCCCCAACACCACCGTGGCTGTTAGATTTTTCGCAGCTTTTTCAAAAGTCACCAAAGTCTGCCCCGCTTCCACCGCCTGACCGTGAATCAATCGATCCACAAAACCCGGCTTCGCACTCGCGAGACTCGGTAGCGATAAGGTCGCCAAAGCGTGAGGTATAACGTGAATACCAGGTAGACGGGCAAACTTGTTCAGTGCGGCCAATGCGTCAGCTTTACTTAAATCATAATATTGCTGCAATGCAATATAGGCTTCTGATAATACCAAATCTGAAACCCATGCACTCCCTCCACCATCGCGCAGATGATCAAGGTATCGCGCTGCCAAACGAAACTGCGACAGCGGCATACCAACAAGAAAACGCATCACCACCGAAGTATCAAAGTGCACATCTACCATGATCATGATTCTTCGTTATTGGGAAAAAGTTTCTCGCCAATCTCCTTGGACCAACCTCTGGCTATGGATTCTTCTATCTCATACCAATCATGGCTCATGCCTGGCTTGATGTATGGTTTCGTAATTGCCAGCCAAGGATACTTCTCAAGTTCCTCACTTGTATGAGAATTTTCAACTCCAACCTCAGATGTTTCGGTTGGAGTGCTCACCCAATCCCTAAATAACTACACCGCAACCGCACGCACCGACCGACCTTCCATCGCGCTCCGAGCCTTCACACGACGATACAGATCATCTGAAATATCAAATGTGGCTTTCATGTAATACAGCTTGCTGTATTACTGGCTTCAGGTCAAGCCTCCATCCGTACCCGATTTTTTCCAAAAATTTTATAAACAAATCTCGATTTCGGTGTCGCAAATTTATGAGATCGGAATAAAACCCATCTCAATTCAGCCATCCCTATGATCGAAGTCATCAATATCAGCAAACATTTCGGCGCCAAACTTGCCGTTGATAACCTATCCTTCACCGTCAAAAAAGGTGAGGTGCTAGGTTTCCTCGGGCCCAACGGTGCAGGAAAATCCACTACCATGCGCATGGTCACTGGCTTTATACCACCCAGTTCCGGAGACGCGAAAGTCTGTGGTATTTCCATTACCGAAAATCCCTACGAAGCGAAAACCAAGATCGGCTACCTCCCAGAATCCGCACCGCTATACAACGACATGACAGTGATCGGTTTCCTGAAATTCTGCGCAAGCGTCCGCAAGTTATCTGGTTCAGCGAAAAATGATGCTGTGGAAAAAGCCATTGAAACCTGCTTCCTCACCAGTGTCGCCCATCAATCCATCGATACGCTCTCCAAAGGCTACCGCCACCGCACTTGCCTCGCCCAAGCCCTCCTTCATGATCCGGAAGTTCTCATTCTCGATGAACCCACCGATGGACTCGACCCCAACCAAAAATACGAAGTTCGCCAACTCATCAAACGCCTCGGCAAAGACAAAGCCATCCTATTTTCAACGCACATTCTCGAAGAAGTTGAAGCCGCCTGCACCCGCGCGGTCATCGTCGATCGCGGAAAAATCGTAGCCGACGGCACGCCCGCCGAACTCATCGCCAAAGCCCCGCACGGCTCTCTAACAGAACTCTTCCGCAAAGTCACCAGCACAGATACCGCGGCGTAATAGTAAGCCACGCAACCCAACTCTTCCACTGATCACTGCTCACTAGCAACTTCCCATGAACACCCTCACCATCTACCTTCGCGAATTAAAATCCTACTTCGCCCAACCCACTGCCTACGCGATCATCGTCATCTTCGTGTTTCTATCACTCGGCATGACATTCACTTTCGGCCAATTCATGCGCGCTGGCGATGCATCGCTATTTTCCTTCTTTTTCTGGCACCCATGGCTCTATATGCTACTCGCTCCAGCCATCGCAATGAAACTATGGGCAGATGAACAACGCAACGGCACCATCGAGCTACTCGGCACGTTTCCGGTTTCCACATGGTCAGCGATTGCAGGGAAATTTCTCGCCGCTGCCACAGTTTCTCTCGTCGCTCTCTTGCTGACTTTCCCGATGGTGATCACCGTCAACTATCTGGGAAACCCTGATAACAGCGCAATCATCTCCAGTTACATCGGCTCCTTTTTAGTATGCTGCACTTTCATCGCAATCACCATGCTCGTCTCCGCGTTCACCCGTGACCAAGTCGTCTGCCTGATCGTATCTGTTGCCATCTGCACAATCATGGTGCTCTGCGGTTATGAACCCGTCACCACCGAACTCGCTAAAGCCACTTCACCAGGCACTGTTGAAGCAGTTGTCTCTCTGGGCGTCTGGAGTCATTTCGCCTCACTCGACAGCGGTATGTTCCGCCTCCAAGACTTTATCTGGTTCGCCAGCTTCATCAGCATCAGCCTCCTTGGCACTTCCACCATTCTCAGCGCCAAACGCGCCTAATATTCAACTCCAGATCTCTAACTTCTAATCCAAGTAAAGCATCCATTCATTTCTTCCTTTTGATGGTTGAAATTTGAAATTTGAAATTTATGAAAACTCCCATCGCCCGCGCCACCTTCGGCATCATCGCCCTTGTCGCCATCGCCGTTCTGACTAACTGGCTGATCTCTCTAACACCTTACGGAAACAGAGGAGCCGACTTCACAGAAAATAAAATCCACACGCTTTCCGATGGCACCAAATCCATCCTCAGCGAACTCGATACCCCAGTTGTCATCCGCTACTATGCTTCTCGTAGTAGCGATTACATGCCAGAGCAATTGAAAGTTCATCTCCGCCGTGTCGATGACCTGCTCAAAGAATACGCCAATCTTTCCAATGGAAAATTGCGCATCGAATACCTCGATCCACAACCTGATACCGATGCGGAGGACTCCGCCAACCTTGATGAAATCTCCGGACAACGGATCAACGAGGATAACCTCTATCTCGGCATGGCAGTCACCGCCTTGGATAAAAAAGTCAGCCTTCCTTTCCTCAATCCACAAGAAGAAACCATGTTGGAATACCAAATCTCGAAAGCCATCGCGGAAGTTTCCACTCCCGTCAAACCGGTGATCGGAATCATTTCAGGAATCAACCTCGCAGGCGCACCCGCCATGATGCCCGGCCAACAAGGCCAACAACCTTGGGTTATCTATCAACAACTCAAACAATCCTTCGAACTGGTAGATCTTGGAATGAATCCGGGAAAAATCGACCCTAATACCATCAAACTTCTTCTCGTTTTCCATCCTGCAGGAATTTCCTCTCAAACCGAATTCGCCATCGATCAATATCTTCTTAACGGAGGCTCCGTTGTAGCCTGCCTTGATGCTCATTCCATCGCCGCACAAATGACCGGCGGAGGAAACCCCATGATGGGACAAGCAGGAACACCAACCTCATCTACTCTCCCTACTCTGCTTAATGCGTGGGGTGTGAAATTTAATTCGCAGCAAGTCGTTGCCGACCCCGTTCACTACACTTCATTCGGTGATGGTCGTGGTAGCGTTACCGTCTTAAATCTTCCGCAAACTGCTATGCCTCAAAAAGATAGCATCATCACCAAAACTCTTACTTCGGTAACTCTCTATTTACCCGGCGCTTTTGAAAATATTGGCAACAGCGGTGTCTCCGCAAACTCGCTAATCCGCTCATCCACATCCGCCGGTTTCGTCGATCCGATCAAGGCTTCACAACTCGACCCATCAATCGAAAAAAATATCAAGGCTGGCGGCAAGGCTCTCGATCTCGTCACTTTCCTTTCCGGAAATTTCAAAACCGCCTTCCCCGATGGTAAACCTAAAAGCGAAACACCCGTAACTCCTGAGGGCGAAAACAAGGACACACCGAAAGAAGAATCTCTCAAAGAAGCAGTGAAACCCGGTAACGTATTTCTCATCGCCGACATCGATGCCTTTTACGATCGCTTTGCTTACAACGTCCAAAACTTCGGCGGCATGCAAATGGCAACTCCCACTAACGGCAACTCCGTCCTGCTTTTCAACATCATCGATCAAGCCATCGGCTCAAAACACCTCATCGGTTCACGCTCCCGCGCCGCTACTCGCCGCCCTTTCACTGTTGTCCAAGAAATGGAAACGAAATTCAAAGAGCAAGTCGGCCAAAAAGTCGAAGAATTCGAAAAGAAACGAGAAGAGGCCCAAGCCAAACTTCAAGAACTCCAAGCCCAGAAAGCTCGAGGCAAAGAGCTTTATCTCTCACCCGAGCAGGAGGCGGAAATCGCCAAACTCACTCAACAACAAGTCGAATACTCACGCCTGATCCGCGAACAAGAAAAAGACCTGCGCCGCAAGAAAGACAGACTCGCAGGAAACATCACTCTGCTCAACGTCGCAGTCGTCCCATTGTTAGTCATCCTATTTGGTCTCTCACTCCACTTCATTCGCCGCGCATCCACTCGCGCCCGCTGATTCAACCCTACCCTCAATCTTTAATCCTCAATTTCTAACTAAAAGATGAAACCACGTACCGTTATCATTCTCTGGATCATTGCCCTAGCTCTTGGTGTTTCCGTTTATGCCGTCAAAAAAGTCTCTGGTGACGACATCAAAACCACCACGCAACGTTCTGCCGGACAAACACTCATCGCTGATTTCCCAGCTAAAGATGTCAGCTCCATCCACATCACCGCTGCCGATCTATCCGTCACACTTCAGAAAAAAGACGGCAACTGGATCGTGGTCGAGCGCGATGGATTCAGTGCCAACTCCACAGAAATCACAGGATTCCTCCGCACTTTGATCGATCTAAAAGTCACTCAAGGCATCGAAGCTGGCCCATCCTTCGCGTCTCGTTTCGGAATGGATGAAAAATCCACTGATCCTACTCAGCGCGGAGTCACTACAGAATTCAAAGACGCTTCCGGCAAATCCCTCGCGACGATCTCCTTTGGAAAAAACCTCGACTCCACCGCATCCTCCTCACCCTTCGGCGGCGGCTCGGTCGGACGCTTCGTTCGCAACCACGCCGATGAATCCGGATTCTATGCCGTCTCCGAACTCTTCCCGAGCCTTTCTGCCGATCCTAAAAATTGGCTCTCTGAAGAATTTATCAAAATCGAAAAAATCCAATCCATCTCTCTCACTCAACCCGGCTCTGATAAAAATGAATGGGAACTCGATCGCGATAGCGAAGAAGCCGATTTCAAATTCACTTCAGCTTTCCCTGGTGTGAAAATCGACAAGGCCGCTGCCGATCCTCTCAAGTCCTTGTTATCATACGGTAGATTTGACGACATCGTCCCCACCGCTGAAATCGAAAAACGCGCAAGCCCTGATAAACTTCAGACCGCCACGATCAAAACCTTCGAAGGAATCACCTACGTTCTCGCCCTCCAGCCCTCCAAATCTAACAGCGAAAACTATCTCCTCACCTTCAAAGTTTCCGGTGAACTTCCGGAAAAACGAAAAGCCACCGAAAACGAAAAGCCCGAAGACGCCGCCGCTGCAGACAAAGCTTTTGCAGATCGCCGCAAATCACTCACAGATAGCATCGCTCAAACCAAAAAACTTGAGCCCATCACCTTCGAGATCAGCAAATTCGCCGTCGACGCCCTACTCAAAACCCGCACCGACCTGATGGACAAAGGTCCCGGCCCACAAGCACAACCCGCTCCCGGTCCCGGCCCAGGACTCGGCCCGGTTTTCTCCCCACCGGTCTCCATCCCACAACAGTAGATTTTCGAACATTTCGGAACTTGGAATCCGAAGTTTAATAAGCTAAACTCACCTCCAAGTTCAACATGTCGAATCCCCACGATCATCCCACTGCGCTGCGCGATCTCCAGGATTCCATCTACTGGGAAAAAATTCTGCGTGCGAGATCGATGACCAAAGAGGAACGTATTTCGGAGGTATTCGAGCTCTCAAACAGACAGTTAGGAATGATGCTTGCTGGTGCCATGGCTAAAATTTCCACCAACGATGAGGTTCTCGGCTGGCAAGAGGTCAGTAAAAACATGGAACGCCTCGATCGCATCCGTGAATTTGGTCTCTACTCTACCGAAAGACCCGCTCAACTCTAAAAGTCGAAAACCTCGACATGCCCTACATTGAATCGTGGCTGGGGATTCCAGCCCCAGGCCGTTCTTGGGGATTCCAGCCCCAAGAATCCATTTAATCTAGCGGACTTTGACAATCACTAACCTCACAAATCCATCACTTAAAACTAGCCAACTCCCCCTCCGCAAGCTTCCATACCCGCCCCGTGACCAAACACCGCACAGACGACCTACGCATCTCCGGCATCAACCCCCTGATTTCCCCGGCAGTCCTCGCATACTATCTTCCTGTCAACGAGCAAGCCGCCGAAGTGGTTCACTCCGCCCGCGCTCAGGCCGATGCCATCCTCAACCGTGAGGACGACCGACTCATGGTCGTCGTCGGCCCCTGCTCGATTCACGATCCCGAGGTCGCTCTCGAATATGCTTCAAAACTCAAGGCTGAGGCCGAACGGCTCAAACAAGATCTCTTCATCATGATGCGGGTCTATTTTGAGAAACCCCGCACCACCGTCGGTTGGAAAGGCCTGATCAACGATCCCGGCCTCGATGATTCCTTCGACATCAACCGCGGCCTGCGCGTCGCTCGCAAACTCCTGCTCGACCTCGCCCACATGGGCATGTCCTCCGCCACCGAGTTCCTCGATACGATTTCCCCGCAATACATCGCCGACCTCATCTCATGGGGCGCAATCGGTGCCCGCACCACGGAATCCCAAATCCATCGCGAACTCGCTTCCGGCCTCTCCATGCCGGTCGGCTTCAAAAACGGCACCGGTGGTTCCATCCAACTCGCTCTCGATGCGATCCAATCCGCCTCCCGTCCTCACCATTTTCTCTCGGTCACCAAACAAGGTGTCTCCGCCATCGTTTCCACCACCGGAAATAAATCCTGCCACCTCATCCTGCGCGGCGGAAAAACCGGCCCGAACTACGAAGCCGAACACGTTGCCGAAGTGGAAAAGATGCTCAGTGAGCAGAGCCTCCCGCTTTCGATCATGATCGATTGCTCACACGGCAACTCGAACAAAGACTACCGTAACCAACCGCTGGTCGCGAAAAACATCGCCAACCAGATCGCCGCAGGCTCTAAAACCATCACCTCCGTGATGATCGAATCCAATCTCGTCGAAGGCAACCAAAAGCTCCAACCAGATCTTTCCAAACTCACCCGCGGCCAATCCGTCACCGATGCCTGCATCAACTGGGACGATACCGTTGAGACTCTTGATCATCTCGCCGCAGCTGTTAGAGAACGCCGCGGTTAATACTGGAGAGCCGTGCCTCCGGCCGGCTTGTGAAGCGAGCAACCAAAGATCAATCATTTTAATTTTTTGATCACAAATCAGTCAGCTTTCCAACTTGGCTCACCAGCATGCATCATTTATGACTGATCCATGAAACAACGCTTTGGAGAGTTGGTTGGCACCACCTTGATCGCCAGTATTCTAATCTGCACCTCAGTCAGCTCGTTGTTATCCTGCCAAAAAAAGAATCCGAAATCAGACCATCAAAGCAGGTCAGAAAAAAGAGCTGATACTGATACGTTCAACATACCACTCACTTTTAGCCCTGAAATAGTAAAATTCGAGGGCTTTTTAGGATACGGAGAACCAGTCATCGTCGAGCCTCAAACCTTCGATCAGTCAGCATTGGAAGGAGTGATCATAACTGAATCACGAGTCGAGAACTTGGAGATTGGAACCCCTGAAAAAAGCGAAGTTCAAAAATGACCCTCACCAAAACCGTCATCCTTCTGGTCATCTCAAACGTCTTCATGACCTTCGCGTGGTATGCCCACCTGCGAGATCTCAAATCCAAACCCCTCCTCATCGCCATCATCGTGAGTTGGTCGATCGCCTTCTTCGAATACCTCTTCCAAGTCCCTGCCAACCGCCTCGGCCACACCACCCTCACCCTCCCACAACTCAAAATTCTTCAGGAGGTCATCACCCTCGCCGTTTTCATCCCCTTCGCCGTCTACTACATGAAAAGCCCCCTCACCATGAACTACCTCTACGCCGGCATCTGCATGATAGGTGCAGTATATTTTATGTTCAAACCGCAGTAGAACTGACGTAATGAAAGACATGAGATACCTTACCGCCTTCTTCCTCTCACTACTCATCCTGCCCTGCCTCGCCGCTGAGGAGAATAAATCCCCAACCGAAACCCAAAAGCCCAACATCCTGCTGATCATGACGGATGACCTCGGTTTCTCGGATCTCGGTTGCTACGGCTCGGAAATCGAGACACCCAACCTCGATCGACTCGCAAACAACGGGGTGCGCTTCTCGAATTTCTACAACACCGCCAAGTGCCACTCTTCACGCGTCAGCCTGCTAACAGGTCGTTGGTGCATCCAAGCTGGCGACACATCACTAAAAAAAGCCCTCACCATCCCTGAAGTCCTCGCACCCTCTGGCTATTCTACCATGATGACAGGCAAGTGGCATTTGGACAAGGAGCCCACAGACTTTGGATTCCAAAAATTCTTCGGCCACCTCTCTGGCTCCTGTAACTATTTTACAGGCGATGAAACGTTCAGACTCAACGGCAAAAAATGGGAAGTTTCTGAGCAAGGTTTTTACACCACCACTGCAAATGTGGATTACGGACTTAAATATATTTCTGAAGCCCGTGAAGAAAAAAAGCCATGGTTCCTTTACATCGCCTTCAACGCCCCGCACGCCCCGCTTCAACCCCTGAAACAAGATTACGAAAAATACCGCCAGCGCTACAAAGACGGATGGGATGAAATGAATCGCAGCCGTTTCGTAAAACAAAAAAAAGTCGGAGTCATGCGAGAAGAAACCAAATCCTCTCCTCGCCCTGATCACATTCCGGCATGGGATTCACTGTCCCCTGAAATCCGTGATTGGGAATCCCGCCGCATGGCTGCCTATGCAGCATTGATCGATAGAGTCGATCAGGAACTCGGGCGCATCATCGCCGATCTCGAAGCCAAGGGTGAACTCGATAACACCCTCATCGTTTTCGTTTCCGACAACGGTGCCTGCCCCTACGATCGCCAAAACATCGGGAAAGATCTGGAACCCTATAATTCTAACAGCAAATGGACTGATAGCACCGGCTGGGCATGGGCGCGCAACACCCCTTTCCGCTACTACAAACAAAACCAGTTCGAAGGCGGCATCTCCTCGCCCGCCATCTTCCACTGGCCCGCAGGCATCAAGGCCAACAAAGGCTCTGTCACTGAAAGCCCGGCACACTTGGTCGACCTCCTCCCAACTCTAGCAGAAATTGCTAACGCGAAAATCCCGACCACTTTCCCCGACCGCGAGCCAAGCCCGCTTGCTGGCATCTCGCTTACCCCCATCCTAGCCGGAGATAAATTAGTATCCCGCCCACCTATTCATCTTCTCCACGACAAAGACCGCGGCCTGCGCGATGGCGATTGGAAACTCGTCTCATTCCGCAGTGGGCCATGGGAACTCTACAACATTGCCAAAGACCGCACCGAACTCAATAACCTCGCAGCAACCGAACCCGCTCGCGTCACTGCGATGTCGAAGGCCTGGCACAACATCGCTCAAGAAACCATGGGCAAAACTTTCGA
The DNA here is from genome assembly GCA_044354135.1 of Luteolibacter sp. GTDB lineage: Bacteria > Verrucomicrobiota > Verrucomicrobiia > Verrucomicrobiales > Akkermansiaceae > Luteolibacter. The sequence goes on along the minus strand of JBILAN010000007.1, from coordinate 30,091 downwards.
ACCTGTATCTGAAACTTCCACCAATCAAGTTCACCGCGAATGGTCGGACTATTTTGGAAAAAGAGAAAAATCGAAGTGAGCTATTTCTGATGTATGCTTTTGAGATAGATAAAACGGTTTTGCCCCGTATCAAGCTTGCAATCTCTCCCCTAAATTTTTTAATATCCATGAAAGGTTATTGCTCCATTTTCTTTTTTCTAGCACTTCAGCCAAGCTTTGCGTCTGAAAGAATGATCTCCTACGCGCGGGAGATCTTGCCTATACTCTCCGACAAATGCTTCTTCTGCCACGGCCCCGATAAGGATAAACAAGAAGCTGACCTCCGCCTCGATATCCGCGAGGATGCAATCAAAGCCTTTGCCTGGGACCCCGAAAACCCTCCCGAATCGGAAGCCCTGATCCGCATTTTTTCCAAAGACCCCAAGGAGGTCATGCCTCCACCGAAGTCCCACCTCACCCTCACAGAAAAGGAAAAAAACCTGCTCAAAACCTGGGTCGAGCAAGGGGCTGAGTATGAGACTCACTGGGCTTTCGTAGCACCACCAAAAGAAGTTCCCATTCCAGAAACAGAGAATCAAACATGTGGAACAAATCCCATCGATTCCTTCATCCTCGCCCGCCTCGAAAAAGAAAAGCTCCAGCCGAGCCCACCAGCATCTCCCGAGCGTTGGCTACGCCGCGTGACGTATGATCTAACAGGATTTCCGCCCACCCAAGCTGAGATCGATGCTTTTCTGACAGACAAATCCCGCACCGCGAAAGAAACCGTGGTCGATCGCCTACTCGCCTCACCCCGTTTCGGCGAACGCATGGCAACCCCTTGGCTTGATGTCGCACGCTACGCTGATTCTTTCGGCTACCAGGCCGATATCAGCACCAATGCCTGGCCCTATCGCGATTGGGTAATCAAGGCTTTCAACGAAAATTTACCCATCGATCAATTCATCATCCAACAACTCGCCGGAGATCTTTTACCCAACCCCACCCGCGACCAAAAACTCGCCACCGCGTTCAACCGCATCCATCGCAAAACCAACGAAGGTGGCTCAGTTCCTGAAGAATTCCGCCAAGAGGGCATTTCCGACCGCATCCACACGATCAGCACCGCGTTTATGGCGCTCACCATGGAATGTGCGCGCTGCCACGATCACAAATACGATCCCATCTCCGCCAAAGACTACTATTCGATGGGAGCGTTTTTCAACAGCATCGATGAGTTCGGCCTCATCCAAGGCGGCTCCACTCGCGGCGAGGTGCTGCCCCAACCCGCCTTGTTGCTTCCCACCCCTGAACAGGAAGCTCAACTCGCCAGTCTGGAGAAAAACATCCAATCCGCCGCCAACGAACTTACCACCTACACCCAATCCGCAGAAGCCGCTTTTCAAACATGGCAATCGTCTAACAAAAATTTCCCTTCCCCCGAACTCGTCGGAAAATTTTCCTTCGAAACCGAGGACAAGAATACTCTCGTGAACGAAGTGGATCCAAAAAAACCCGCCAAAACCGGCGGCAACAAAATCGCTCCCGGAAAGTATGGCAACGCCGTCCTCGCCGATGGCGACAGCCGCACAGAGTTTCCTGACTTCGGCATCAAGCACGCCGATCAAGCCCTCTCCATCTCCCTCTGGCTAAAGCCCAGTGAGAATTACAAACGCGCCGTCGTGCTCTCTAACACCTCATCGTTCGATATCCCGTTTTCCGGATACGAGCTCCTGATGGAAGAAGGTCGTCTCACATGGAATCTGGCGCGCGAGCTCCCCGGTTGTGCCGCTTCCATCACCACCAAAAAAACCATCCCCACTGGAGAATGGACTCACGTCACTGTCACCCATGATGGCTCACGCAAAGCAGCTGGATCGAAAATTTTCATTAACGGGAAACCTGCCGAGACAACCATCGTCCGTGACAACCTCACTCGCGATTACAACATTGGCGGCGGCTTGGGCTTCACCGCCCGCGGCCGAGACATCGGATTACGTGGCGGAATGATCGATGAAATCCACATTCACACCCGCGCGATCTCAGCACTCGAAGCCGCCGCGCTTCACGCCGGCAAACCCACATCCGAAATTTCCGCCACTCCCCAAGAACTCCGCGAGTTTTACTTTTCCGCCATCGATTCAAAAGCTCGCGAGCTTTCCAACAAATTATCCGCCGCGCGCGCGGCTTATCGCGACGCGGAAAAACCCGTGCGTGAAATCGTTACGATGCGCGAATCTGAAAAACCCGTCCCCGCCTACATTCTCGCCCGCGGCGACTACACCTCGCCTACCGACCAAGTCGAGCGCGAGACTCCCGATTGGCTGCCTCCATTCCCCAAAGACCAACCCCGCAACCGCCTCGGCTTCGCGAAATGGCTGACTTCTCCCGATCATCCGCTCACTTCACGCGTCATGATCAACCGCATCTGGCAGGAAATTTTCGGCGTAGGCCTCGTGGAGTCCTCCGATAACTTCGGTCTTCAGGGCGCTCAACCAAGTCATCCACAATTGTTAGATTGGTTGGCTCGCGATTTCATGAATCACGGTTGGGATCATAAACGCGCCATCAAACAAATGGTTCTCTCCGCCACCTACGGCCAGGATTCCAAAACCTCACCCGAACTTCGCGAACGCGATCCCGCTAACATCCTCCATGCCCGCGGCCCCGCTCGCCGGCTTACCGCAGAAATGCTCCGCGACTCAGCACTCGCTCATTCCGGCCTGCTTACTCCAACCATCGGTGGCCCACCCGCCCATCCTTACCAAGCTCCCGGCTCAATGTGGAAAGACATCAACAACTTCCTCCCCGAATACAAGACCGACAAAGGCGAAGGCCTCTACCGTCGCTCCCTGTACACATTTTGGAGACGCACCACCACCCCGCCGAACATGACCCTGTTCGACACCTCCACCCGCGAGGTTTGCACCACCCGACGCATGACCACCAACACTCCCCTCCAAGCCCTCGTCATGCTCAACGATCCGCAGTTTGTCGAAGCCGCCCGCAAACTCGGCGAACGCATCATCAAAATCGGCGGCACCACCGATGAAGCCCGCTCCACATGGGTTTATCGTGAGGTCATCGGAACCTCACCAGACAAAGCACAGGTCAAACTCCTAACAGAACTCATCTCCGAACAACGCGGTTTCTTCAAATCAAAATCCTCCGATGCTGAGGCCCTGCTCAAAGTCGGCGATTCCCCAGCCGACCCCAATTTGGACAAAACCGAAATCGCCACCTTCGCCACCCTCGCCCAAGCCATCCTCAACTTGGACGCAAACATCACACTGCGATAAAGTTTCAAGAACCAGAAATTCTATCTCTGCGTCCCTCTCCGGCCTCCCTAAACCGGATGCTCTTTGCGTATTTGTAAAACTGCCTCCTCTAAACCAACGCTCGTATTCAATGGACTAGACCGGTTGCCAAAAGTCCTTTCGTATTGAATCGTGGCTGGGGATTCCAGCCCCAGGCCGTTGTTGGGGAATCTTGTCCCAACCTTCCAAATAAAAGCACAGTCTTTTAGCAAACGATATAATCATCCAAACCTCAAAATCTCCTCATTTCGGAAAAGACTTTTGGCAACCGGTCTATGCAATAATACTGCGACGACGCCAAAGAGGGGCAGATGTTCGACAGCGGCTGGACCCACTGGGGATGCGGAGTCTCGCCGGGATATGTGGCTGCATCTGGCGCGGCATCACCACCTCCTATCTGATGAAGGAAAAACCAGACCTTTACCGCAAGGCGATGGATCGCCTTACTTGGTGGCACGATCTGAGCCGCGAACCGGGCGGCAGCATCGGCATCGCAACACTGGACTTCTACGGCAGTGCATGATCGACTACAACTACTGGTTTGGTATCGGAGATAACCCCATCCCCACGGACAAATTCACGCCCTCTATGGTTAGAAGCATTACGAAAATGCTCTCCAATCCCAAGGAGGCTTGGCGGGTGGTAGACGGTGCGCTGTTAGCACTCAAGTTTGCTCCAGCCAAGGACATCCAGCAGAACTACAAACTCATCGAACCATGGGCCAAGCACTCCGATTGGTGGTTGCGCGAGGCGGCTTTCATGGCGCTCTCAGGACTTGAAAAAGATGATGCCCTCTACGTCAAAATCCTACCCATACTCCTGAAGATCGCGATCAGCGAATACCACACCATGCCCCGCGAGCGGATGATGAATCACCTCAACGCAGCCCTGCAGCAAAAGAAACTGGAAAGCGACGCAGGCAAACTCATTCTCGCCGGTCTACGGAAAGGCGTGGACACGAGCGAAGTCAAGAACGGTGTCCATTCCGCCGAGGGGGCTCACAACATCATGGAAACCCTGAAAATCTGCCTACGCAACGACCCCAACCTTGCTGTCGGACTAGCAAATGCCTTGAAACCGCGATTCAACGAAGTGAAAACCAACGATCTCGTCGGCATCGTGGCAGCGCCAAGCGCAAATCCAGCCGGTTAGACTTTCGGATTTTTCACACTTCTTGAAAAACTGGTTTCCAATCAACGCAAGGAACTCACCGACATCCTATTTACAGTTTACCGCCCGGAAATCGCCAAGCGACTTCGCTCTAACAAAGACTATGAAGAGGACCATAAGCCAGGCATTGTTAGAACACTCATCGACCTCGCGAAACTCCGGAATCCAAGCGCCGGCTTCAAACCGATTGGCAAAGTGCCATCGTCAGAACTTGTTTGGCGCTTCAAATCTTTTGATCCCATCATGCAAAAAGACCAAGTCCCAACCCGTGAAAAGACACACCATCGCGACATCCAGTTGACCGATGATATGAGAGACTGGTTCAAACCCGATTTCGACGACAGCAAGTGGAGCTCAGGGCGCGCTCCCATCGGCACCGGCCTCTACAAACAGGGCGATGCTTCCTTTTCCAATCAATCTGACTGGGGCAAAGGGGAATTCATCGTCGCGCGCACGACCTTCGAGGCGGATGCCCTCGACTACGATTCCTACCGCTTGAGCATACTGAACCCACAAGGCTTCAAGGTTTACCTGAACGGACACCCGATCGTGGGCTACGGATGATGGCAAACCAAGCCCCACTATGCGCCATGGGCACTCGGACCCGGTGAAGTAGCGCACTTAAAAAAGGGCACCAATGTGATCTCTATCTATACCAACCTAGAATACGATGGGACGACGAAATTGCCCTTCGGTCAGGTAGATTGCTACTTCGAGGGACTGAAGCACTCAGACTTGGAATGAAAGGCGCCCTTCTCGATTCACGTAATCAGATTAACAAGCAACCCTTGAATTTACATTACCCCAAAAGCAAATTCCTAGTAATCGTTATAAATCGAATCCTATACATTTTTATTCCTCATCAATTTGAGGGCATTCGAGGCATTTTCGGCACCGCAGTATGTGGCACGATGGCTGTTGTTTGTCTCCTGAGTTCGATTTGCAGCGCGGCACCGCCCACCGATACCCAGGAACTCTTCGAGCAATATTGCTTTAATTGCCACGATGAGGATGAGAAAAAGGGCGATTTAGACTTGAGTGCTGTTCTCGATAAGTCGGATTTTGATGGCAATCGGATCTTTGAGAATCTGATCACCGGGAAGATGCCGCCGTCTAACAAAAAGCAGCCAACTGCTGCCGAGCGGGAGAAGATGCTCGCATGGCTGGCCTCACGGCAACCGGCACATTCCGCTCATGATTTCCGACGGATCAGTCGCCATGAGTTCGTCACTTCCGTTAACGATCTGTTAGGGACTGATATTGATTTAGTGGCGAAAATTCCTGAGGATCGAGGCACCTATGACTTTGATACGGATCGGCGCATTCAATTGACCAGTGAGCAGCTCTCCGCAGCCTTCACTGTGGCCGATGAAATGCTCGATTTCGCTTTCCCTGTGGAGCAAGTCGAGCCGGAAGCAGCCTGGAAGACGAGCGCCATCAAGGAGAGTCACGAAACTTACCGCATCTATGCCCGCAAACACGAGGAAGGCATGCTTTTCTCATGGACCCGGGCAAACAATGGAGTCTTCTACTCATTTTTTTACGACAATTTCGAGCCGAAAGTAAAAGGGTGGTATGATCTGACATTCGATGCTGCCAAAATGGGCGATTTTGCCGAAGACATCAGCATCATGGTTTTTGCTGGAAAGCATTTCATCGCAGATGACCGGCCACAGCCCCAACGGCTTCTGGGTGTCATTTCCCTCGGTAACAAGTCGTTGCAGCCTCATACGCTCAGAGTATTTCTCAATCCTGGCGAAAACGTATCAGTTCACTGTTATTCCCCTTACACATGGCGCCAAGCCGATGGCAACCAAGGAGCCTACATCAAGCAACTCACCGTGCGCGGTCCTGTATACGATACATGGCCTCCGAAATCGTATTCAACCAATTTTCCAAGTCTAGCTGTAACAGCTACTGCCCGATCATCGTCTTCCAAGACAGATGCGATCACCGTTTCCGGTGGCGAGACCGAGCTACGCCAGGTGATCAAACGCTTCGCGGAACGGGCATTCGTTAGCACCTTGAGCGATGCTGAACTAGCCCCCTATGTGCAGGTGAGTCTTGATCAGTTACGGGCCAAAAGTGATTTCGTTTCCGCAGCCAAAATCGGTATGAAGGCGGTGATCAGCTCACCTCGCTTTTATTTGACACCCAACGCCGATGCCAACAAATCGCAGACACGCGCGGCCACACTATCCCGGACATTATGGTTATCTGTTCCAGATACCCGCTTGGCTGAACTGGCCGCCGCCGATAAACTGAACGGTCCGCTGCTGCGGCAGGAAATCGAACGCATGCTGGCGAATCCGAAAAGCCAGCGAATGATCCATTCTTTCTGCGGGCAATGGCTGAATCTACGCTCCCTCGATAAAATCTCACCTTCTCTCAAATTATATCCGCTATACGATGTGTTGCTATCACACTACCTGCCGATCGAGACGGAGACCTATTTCGCCCACCTGGTTGAAGAGAATTTACCGATCAGCCATCTGATCCACTCCGACTTCACCTTTCTCAATCAACGCTTGGCCCGGCATTATGGAGTCGAAGGCATCATCGGCGAGCAGATGCGAAAGGTCGCACTCCCGGCGGGCTCAACGAGAGGTGGCCTACTAACCATGGCGAGTGTTCTGAAAGTCACCGCCGATGGCTTTCAAACTTCTCCCATCCTCCGTGGAGCTTGGGTTTCCAAGAACATCGTCGGCGTGCCGCTCTCGCCACCGCCACCCAATGCCGGGACGATCGAAGCGGATCACGCTGCCGCCAAAACGCTGAAGGAACAGATCGAGGCGCACAAAAAAAACGCGTCATGCTTTGCCTGTCACAAGAGCATCGATCCCTACGGATTCGCACTCGAAAGCTTTGATGCCGTCGGGCAGTGGCGCACGCGCTACGCCACGGAAACGCCGCACGCGAGCACCTTCACGTATTCGCCAATCGGCTTTTCCAAACCCGCTGGTGAAGTGGATCCATCCGCGAAAATCAACGGCACCGAGTTCAGCGACATCAATGGCCTCAAGAAGTATCTTTTGGCCGACCACCACGGCCTCGCCTATAATCTGGCCAAGAAATATTTTGAGTATTCCACCGGCAAGAAGCCAGGCCTGCAACAACGGCTCGACTTGTATGCCATGATTCCATCGAAAGCCGAAAACTGCCGTCTGCGCGAACTTCTGGTAAATGTGGTGATCTATTCCTTGAGCGGTAAGAAGCCGTAAACCACCTGCCGCATAAATCTAAAAAAATAAATCACAGCCATGTTCACACGAAGAGACTTCCTTAAAGCCGGTGCGGCGCTGCCGCTGGCGATTCATTCATTGGGTCTACACGCCGCAGAAAAACCGAAAACCCCGCCCAAACGGATCATTTTCATCTGCAACTCACTTGGATTTTATGAGCCCTATTTTTTTCCAAAAACACGGGGTGACTTGTCCACCAGTAGCTATCTCCAAGATCTGAAAGTGAAGAACAAGGCGACGGTCTTCCAAAACCTTTATCACCCGGGCATGGAGACCAGTAACCATGATTCCGAAAAATCGTTTCTGACTGGAGCACCGCAACCGGAGTCGGCGGCTTTCGTCAACAGCATCTCACTGGATCAGATATTGGCACAAAAGATGGGCGGTGATACAAGATTCTCTTCCCTTGCCATGAGTATCTACGATCGCGGCTGGGGCTGCTCGTGGAATTCCCGCGGGATCGCCATCCCGCCCATGTATGATGAAGCCAAGATATTTAACATGCTCTTTGGTGAAGAGGATTTGGCTGCCAAAAAGAAGCAAATTGCCAACGATATGGAAGTCATCGCCTGCCTCCACCGAGACATCAAGGCACTCAAAGCCGGCAAGGCCAATCATGCCCAGTTGGATTCATACGGGAATGTCATTCGGGAACTGGAAGCAAAAATCAAACATGAGGAATTCTGGCTGAATGCCAACAAACCGAAGGTTACTAACACCCTCAGCCAGGATAAGGAATTCGAGTTCTCCACCAAGGTAAAAAACCTTTTGGAATTGGCAAAGCTCGCCTTCCGGACGGATTCCACCCGTGTGATCACCTTTTCCATGGATTGGATCTACGGCGCAATCAAAGTGCCCGGTGCGACCGGTGGCTGGCACACGCTTTCCCATCACGGAGGCAACCCTCACATGCTCGATCAATTGAGTCGTGTTGAACGGGATATCATGACTCATCTGAACCAGTTCCTATACGACCTCGATCAGATTGACGAAGGCAACGGCACCCTGCTGGACAACACCACCGTTGTCATTGGGAGCAACTTTGGCGATGCCTCAAATCACACTTGCAACAATTTGCCCACCCTTGTCGCCGGCGGCGGCTATCGCCACCAAACCCAGACGGTTCTCGAAAAGCCGACTCCTCTCTGTAATCTCTACCTCGAACTATTGCACAAGTTTAACATCGATGCCGGACAATTCGGTAGCGGTAAAAAGGATCTGCAACTGCTCAACAGCTAAAGCGCCGTATCAGGGTTTCAGCTTTTTGGCCGGCCTTTGAAATCACCGTTCTCATCACGAGTAATATAATCCCTCTCAACATACAATAAACAACTATGAAATCAAAAGTCATTCTAACAGCATCGCTGCTGTGCATTTCCTCTTTGTCCTCCTCCGCCAAACCCCTCAAAGTCTTCATCCTCGCCGGCCAATCTAACATGGAGGGTCATGCGGCGATCAGCACGTTTGACTATATAGGCAAGGATCCGCTGACGGCACCCATCCTCAAGGAGATGCGAAATCCCGATGGAACTCCACGCGTATGTGACAAAGTCTGGATGTCTTATCTAACAGGCCCTTATGATGGCAGTGCCAATGGCGAAGGACTGGGCAAGTTGACCGCTGGCTTCGGTGAACGAGGCGACAACCCAACTCAACTAAGCAGCAAGATCGGTCCTGAGTTCACTTTCGGAATCTACATGGAGAAAGAGCTGAAGGAGCCAATTCTCATCATCAAGACCGCTTGGGGTGGCAGATCGCTAAACACCGAATTCCGTCCACCGAGTGCCGGGCCATACAAACTACCCAAGGCGATTCAGGATGTGTGGGATAAGCATCCCCAAGGTGCTCACGGAATTCCTAAACTTGAGGAGCGGAAAAAATGGCAGGATGAAAAAGATGCTGCCTCAGGAGTGTTTTACCGCATGATGATCGAGCATGTGAAAAAAGTTCTAACAGATCCGAAGCGGGTGTGCCCGGAATATAATGAGAAGGATGGCTATGAAATTGCCGGTTTTGTCTGGCTTCAGGGTTTTAACGACTTAGTCGATGGAACGACCTATCCCAATGAGAACTACGATGAATACTCGCGCTTGTTGGCGCACTTCATCCGTGATGTGCGCAAAGATCTTTCGGCTCCGAAAATGCCTTTCGTGATCGGCGTGCTGGGAGTTGACGGTGATAAGAATGTGAATTTCCGCAAGGCCATGGCCGCTTCGGCCAGCATGCCCGAGTTCAAGGGCAATGTGGTTGCCGTTGATACCGCTCCTTTTTGGGATAAGGACATTGCCGCGGCACAACCTAAACAGGGTCAATACAATGAGATCATTGGTATATCCCAAACACTCAAAGAAGATGGTTCGATCAACAAAGATTGGAAATGGGGGAATTTCTGGAAACCCATTGGCAAACCTCTACCCGAGGAAAGAACCTGGCGCTACGTCACGGTGGATGCGACCGAAAAGAAGGACATGTTAGAAAAATATGACGGTAGGCGATTCCGCGAAATCACTCTTCCAGCCGGGATGGAGAATTGGTACATGCCGGACTTCGATGATAGCAAATGGACAACTGGCAAAGCGCCCATTGGCAAGGGCTCATGGAGTCACAACGGAATCACCTTGGACAAATTTCCCTCAACTTGGAGAAAGGGCGAATTCCTTATCATGCGCAACACCTTTGAAGTCGAAGATCTGAACTGCGAGTCGTATCGCATTGCGATTCTGGCAAGACAAGGTTTCAAAATTTATCTGAACGGCAATGAAATTTACACCTACATCTGGTGGCAGGATCATGCGCGTTACAGCACGATCGTCCTCAATACAGATCAGGTCAAATATCTCAAAAAAGGGAAAAACGTTTTGGCGATCTATGCCAATGACCAATACGAAAAAAATTCTCCTGAACGTTATGCAGCCTTGGACTTATGGGTGGAAGGCATCACCAAAACAGACAAGCAAAAGCTCGATCTCGCCTTGGAGGAAGTCCTTTCACAAAAAGAAAGAGAAGCCCTCAAAGGTGCCTCCAATGGTGGTTATCACTATTTCGGCAGCGCAAAGATCTTTGCTCAGATGGGCAAAGCTTTCGCCCAAGCGAACCTTAAAATGATGAAGAAGCCCTGAGCGATAACCCAAAATACAAAGAGCTCGAATGCATTTCATCCGTGGGCTGGCCAATTCACTCTTCATTCGCCGTTGCGATCGCCCCTCCCCAAAATCCGCATCCACTATATCCCCTGTAGCGCTTGCTGAAATAAATCAGCATTTTGAAATAGCTCATGATATGAGCAACAACAATAGGTTACCAGATACTACCGAAGCCCTAATAATCGCCGAAACATGATCAAGCGCCATCAACGCTTGGCTGGGACGTTTCCCAAATTAAATAGGTCCAAGCCATGACAATTATTGATAATAAATCAAAATCCACCCTGTAATAGTCTAGCTGACCCATACTAGGTCATTTAGAGCATGACATTTACCCTATCCGAGTAAGTCATGATCTATTAAACAACCACTCTCAATTCTGCATCATGACAACACCTAATCTAGATCATCCGATCAGAAGCACCCTCAAGCGCCTCGCCATTGTTAACCCGTCGGCATGCACCTTAAAGCTACTTGGTAGTTCCTTCCTCTTTCCCCAGATGTTCCTTATGATGCTTTCCTATTCAGCATTATCCCCATTGCTATTGGGACAGCAGCCGGAAATACGCTATGGTCGAGACATCCGTCCTATCCTTTCTGATAAGTGCTTTTTCTGTCATGGCCCGGATTCGAAAACCCGTGAGGAAGATCTGCGGCTTGATATCCGCGAGGACGCCATCGCCAGCAAGGCCTTCATTCCCGGAAATCCAGAAAAAAGTCGTTTGATCAAACTAATCAACGCGACCGATGAGGACGACATCATGCCTCCCCCAGCGAGCCACAAGGTCCTGACCAAGACAGAAAAACAACGCCTCTATGACTGGATTAAAGCAGGTGCTGAATACGAGCCCCACTGGGCTTATACCCAACCTGTCCGCAAACCCGGGGAAACCATTGACTCGCTCGTCGCCCGCGATTTGAAACGACGCAATCTCGATTTTTCCCCACCCGCCGATCCTTCCACATTGTTGCGTCGCATGCACCTCGATGTCATCGGCCTGCCGCCGAGTCCCGCGCAAGTCGCAGCCTTCCACAGGGCATACTCCGAAAACCCTGCCGCTGCCGTCCGCCAAGTCGTCGAGGAACTTCTCGCCTCACCCCATTTCGGCGAACGCATGGCCTTATCTTGGCTTGATGTCGTACGTTATGCCGACTCCGTCGGTTACCACGGTGATAACGAACGCTCAGCTTCGCCATTTCGCGATTACGTCATCGAATCATTCAACTCAGATAAACCCTTTGATCAATTCACCATTGAACAATTAGCCGGCGACTTACTACCGAATGCCACGCTTCAACAGCAAATCGCATCTTCATACAACCGCCTCAACCAACTCTCTGAAGAAGGCGGAATCCAAGATGCTGAATATCTGGCAAAATACCAAGCTGAGCGCGTGCGCACAACCTCCGCTGCCTGGCTCGGATCCACCTTGGCCTGCGCTGAATGCCACGACCACAAGTTCGACCCTTTCAAAGCCAAAGACTTCTATTCGTTTGCAGCTTATTTCAGCGACATCCTCGAAAAGGGCGCTTGGAACGGCGATGGAAAATATCAGGAAGATATCTCAAAATGGACCGCCCTCGGCATTCCCTTCAATAAATGGGGACCTCTGCTCAATGTGCCAACCCCAGAGCAGGAGTCTCAACTTCGAGAGATTGACCAAAAAATAGTTCAGCTTCGCGCACAACTCAACGCACCCGCCGAGACCGACCAGCAGGAGCTGGATACTTGGATCGCTAATCAGAGAGCCCTGCTTGATTCTAAGGAACCATACGATACTCCGCTGTTAGATGAGACCTTGCCCACACCTGCCTCTATCGACGACACGAAACTGGTCGACCGCTCGGTAGCGCCCGTGCAATCCGGCACCCACTCACGCAAACAGGAAGCCGCCGGAATACTCCAACACATCGCCACGCTGAAAACCCCAGCGGCAGTCCACGAAGGTGACCATCTATATCTCTGGGTCTATCTCGATGCCACTAAGCCCCCGCGCGCTCTGATGCTGCAAGTAAACGCGAATGGTAAATGGGAGCACCGCGCCTACTGGGGCGAGGCTGCTATCGAGTACGGAAAGTCCGCCGGCGGTCATGCCTATCACCACGCTGGCGCACTACCCAAAGCCGGCGAATGGACCCGCCTCAGCGTTCCGGTCGCTTCGTTAGGAATTACCCCTAAAGCCTCGATCGGCCAACTCGCCTGCACGCAGTTCGACGGCTTGGTCTACTGGGATAATGTCGGAATCCAAAGCAAAAATCCCACCCGCCGTCTCGCCCACTTACCGCCGGAGGCTATTAAACAGCTTGGTGCCGCAGTACCCGACAAGGCTAAGCTCGCGCAAATCTATCGCCAGATTACGCCCGCCTGGAAAAAACTCTCAGCGGAAATAACATCTTTGGAAAATGAGCGCGCCGGCATCCTTAAAACAACACCCTCCGTACCCATGACCATCTCTGCTCAGCCGCGCGAGATCCGACTTCTCAATCGCGGCGACTGGCAAGACAAGTCCGGCCCTATCGTTTCTCCCGCCACGCCTGGTTTTCTAACAAAAGCAACCAGTGCTAACGAGCCTTCAACTCGCCCGACTCGCCTTGACCTCGCGAAATGGATAGCTTCAAAGGAGAATCCACTCACCGCCCGCGTCTTCGTCAACCGCATTTGGGCACGGCTGTTAGGTGCCGGACTCTCCAAGGATACTGGCGATCTCGGACTGCAAGGTGAATACCCTAGCCACCCAGAGTTGTTAGATTGGTTGGCTCTCGATTTCATGGAAAATAAATGGAGCTCGAAACACCTGTTGCGCTGCATCCTGCTTTCACGCACCTATCAACAGTCCAGCACACCAAGTCCCGCCCTCTCCGAGTCTGATCCTCACAACCGCTTACTGGCGCGCCAAAGTCAGCTCCGGTTACCCGCGGAACTCATCCGTGATAACGCTCTTTCCGTTTCCGGTCTCCTACATACCGAGATCGGCGGACCCAGCGCAAAACCATATCAACCTGCCGGCTACTACCGCCACTTGAACTTCCCAACGCGCGAGTATAAAGCGGACACGGGACCACAACTTTACCGCCGCGGACTTTACACCCACTGGCAACGGACCTTCCTCCATCCAATGCTCAAAGCCTTCGATGCGCCGGCCCGCGAGGAATGCACTCCCGACCGTTCCTCCTCGAATACCCCGCTGCAAGCACTCAACCAACTCAACGACCCAGCCTTCACCGAAGCCGCCCGTGCACTAGCTGCTAAACTCTTAGAAGAACCGGAAGGAGAAACCAACCTAATCGCCCGCGCTTGGATCCGTTGCCTTGGCCGCACTGCGACCGCCGAAGAAATTCGTATCCTTAGCGAATTCCACGGGCAGGAACTTGAACGCTTCACCGCCAACCCAGCCGAAGCCGCAACCTTACTGAAGGTCGGCAATTCCCCAGCCCCAGCGGCAATTCCTCCCACCAAACTCGCCGCCGCAACCTCGATGGCCCGCACCATACTCAACCTTCACGAAACCATCACCCGCTACTGATCAACCCCATGTTCCACCACTACAATCGCCGCACCTTTCTCGGGCAAGGCCTCACCGGCCTCGGCACGATCGCTCTCTCACGTCTGTTAGGAGCTGAAATTGCCTCTAGCCCCGCCCCTAAGATACAGCCCAAGGTCAAACGCGTCATCTTCCTCAGCATGGCGGGAGGTCCCTCACATTTGGAAACCTTCGATTTCAAACCAAAGCTGCGCGAATTACACGGCAAGCCTATGCCGGAGTCCTTCACCAAAGGCCAACAACTCGCCCAGCTTCAGGGCAAGGTTCTCAACTGCCTAGGCCCTCAACACGATTTCTCCCGCCACGGGAAATCTGGCATAGAGATCAGCAATGTCCTCCCCCATATCTCGAAACACGCTGACGAGATCGCAGTCATACGCTCGATGCACACCAAGCAGATCAACCACGATCCTGCCCACACCTTCATGAACACTGGTTCGATTATCCCAGGCCGACCATCAATGGGAGCTTGGGTGCTTTACGGACTCGGCAGCGAAAGCCAGAACCTGCCGGGTTTCGTGGTGCTCACCAGCGTCGGCGGAGGCCAAGCCCAACCGATCTCGTCGCGCCAGTGGAGTAGCGGCTTCCTCCCAGGCCACCTGCAAGGCGTCGAGTTCCAATCCGCCGGCGACCCAGTACACTACGTCCGGACTCCCCCCGGCAACACGCCCGCGTCCCAGCAACAACTCATTCAAACCGTAAACCGCCTCAACGCGATCAACTCACCTACAACCCGCGATCCTGAAATCGCCACCCGCATCCAGCAGTATGAACTCGCCTTCCGCATGCAGGCCTCCGTGCCGGAATTGATGTCCTATCAGGATGAGAGTAAAGAGACACTCGAAATGTATGGATGCACCCCAGGCGATGGCTCTTTCGCATCGAACTGCTTACTAGCGCGCCGACTCGCTGAGCGCGGCACTCGCTTCATCCAAGTCTATCACCGTGGCTGGGATCATCACGGCGGAGTCAAGAACGGCGTCGCCACTACCGGAAAAATTGTCGATCAAGCGACCTCCGCCCTTCTCACCGATCTCAAGCAACGCGGTCTGTTAGAAGATACACTGGTCGTCTGGGGCGGTGAGTTCGGCCGCACCCCGATGGCCCAAGGCGATGGTCGAGACCATCACATCAAGGCCTTCTCCATCTTCCTCGCAGGCGGCGGCATCAAGGGCGGCACCGTGCACGGTGAATCAGATGAACTAGGTTACGGAATCGCGCGCGACCCCGTCTCCGTTCACGATCTCCACGCGACGCTACTTCATCTCTTAGGCCTCGACTACCAGCGATTCTCATATCGCCACCAGGGACTCGACCAGAAGCTCACTGGGGTGGAGCCAGCATCAGTCATCAAGCAAATCCTCGCCTAGTGAAAATCCTTTCATCCAAACCAAGAAAACCCCTCAAAGTTACTTCCAATGGCAGCAACCACTATTTCGGCAGCTCAAAGATCTTCGCGCAGATCGGAAAGCTTTCGCTGAAGCTAATCTCAAAATTATCAAATAGTCTTGTCTGTGATCTTTACAAAAATAGCATAAAAACTAAAGTCAAATTGATATAAAAACCGCCCGATACGATATCCCATCAACAAGAAAATGAAAAACCCCAACATACTTTTATCCAGCCGCTTGATGGCGACTGCCTTTGCAATACTGATCCTCACAGAAGTCGGCGCCAGAACATGGACCAGTGCCGACGGAGCAAAATCCTTCGAAGGCGAACTCAAATCCTACGACGCCGAAAAGGGCTTAGTTACGGTAACTCTTCCCAACGGTAAGCCGATTAACTTCTCAGAAAAGATTCTTGCGCCAGCTGACATTGCTTATCTCAAAGAAAATGGAAGTAAGGTCGCTGCTGCAGCGACAACCGTTATAAACACCAAAGATATTCCCGATGTTTGGCCTCCTACAGATGAGAAACCCAACAACGGCAAAAATCTTAAATCTGAATACGCGGCCGAACTGAAGTCTCTGGTAGCTGATCTCTCCCGCTCACTACCTAAGGTTGGAAGTAACGGATTTGCAGAACTTGAAACAGCAGTCAAGGCTACCGCCGAAGCAGAAGCAAAAGCGGAAGCCGCGCAAAAAGAGTTCGGCCAAATCGGCGGAGCTAAGGCATTGATCGACCACGCCAAAGGCAAATGGATCGGCGGCGCAAACCAAAACATAGCAAATGCGCAAGCAGCTATCAAAAATGCAAAAAGCCCAGCTGAAAAAAGCGCTGCAGAGAGAAGCCTCGCCGACGCAAAGAAAAACCTCGCTGATGGAGAAGCCGCTCTCAAAGAACGCACGGAGGCCTATGAAAAAGCCAAGGCCAACGAAACAACTCTCAAGAAAAACCACGAACAAGCACAGGCAGTTTTGGCCGAAGCTAAAAACCGTGAATCAGATGCCGCTAAAAAACTGATTGGTTCCATGAGTTCATTTCTCTCTAGCAACGCCCTAGACGGAAAGCTCGCTAAGGCATTTATTCTAACAGTATCTACTCCAGATGGCCTTGGCGCTTTCGCAAAAAAAAGCGTTGTTAATGCTGCTGCAGTCGAACAACTACTAGCCAATAATGAATTGATGATGGAGATGATGGTAGCTGGTGGCGCACGCTTCGGAAAATTTGGCGAAGCGATGAAAATTTTCTCCACCATTCAGAAAGTCAGCCCGCAGGCAAAAGATGGAGTCTTACGCCGTTTTGCCCTAGCCACCAGCCTAGAACACGGGCAGCCTGTAAAAGCAAATCTTAGCCCCAACGTCACGGATCAATCTCCCGAAATCCACCCCATCAAGCGATATCTGCAATACGAAAAAGCTTACTTGGCCGGAGAGCTGGACCCCGCCTTCAAAACGCTAAACACATGGGAAATGCGCTTTGTCGCAAACAGTGAAGACCCGGACGAAATCCTTGTCTGGGGTCGTGAAATGCTACGCACCTACCGGCCGGACCACATTTACAACCCGGACTATGGCTGGCGCTACGTTTCCAGCGTGAGGACCGAGGTCCCATATGGATCGCAGAATGTGAAGTTTGACGATCCATCAAATCATCAACACCAGAACATCATCCGTAACGGAGGCGTCTGCGGACGCCGTGCATTTTATGGTCGTTTCATTCTTCGCTCCTTCGGGATCCCTACCTGGGGCGTCACCCAACAATCCCACGCCGCCCTCAGCCATTGGACACCCAAGGGCTGGGTAGTTAACCTCGGCGCTGGATTTCAGCATAGCTGGTGGGATAAAGACGACGAAAAGCTCAGCGGAAGCCAGTTTTTATTAGAGACCCAAGCCCGCGCTCAGTCAGCTGAATACATCAAAATTGTGCGTGCAGAAATGGTCAGCCGTATTCTAGGTGAAAAAGCTTACAACGAACGCGGTAATGAGCAAGGTGGGCACTGGAGCAATGTCGCACTCAACCTATCCCGCATACTTGCTGCAAAAACCACCACACTCGGGCCACTCGGCGAAGAACTGGGTGAGGCCAATGAGAAAGAACAAGAACTCAAATCAGAAGCCAGCTCGAAGGATGATCTAGAAGTTCAACAAAAAGATGGCGTTATCATCATTCCAGTCGTCGCTCACAAATCAGTCTCCGGCAAATCGGCAGCCATGCGCTCATTCTCTGGCGGCATGCAAATCCATGCCTTCGGTGGTTTCAATGCGGAGTATAAAGTGAATGCACCAAGATCAGGCAACTATCTTCTAACAGCCAAGGTTGCCACAGCTCAAACTGGACAAGGATTCATTTACACCATAAATGACGCTAAAGCGATTGAGCAACCCGCACCTTATACCATTGGTGTATGGAAAAATTCTGATGCCATTCCAGTCACCCTCAAGAGTGGATCTAACACGCTTCAGTTCCAACTCTCTGAAGGTAGCCGTGGCGTCACCATTAAAGAATTCATTCTAACCCCCGCAAAATAATTTTTTGTTAGATAATTAAAAAAACTGAGGTTACGAAAAACTGTTGATTATCATCTTTTTTGGGAATCTCAGCTTATCGTAGTGAATTCGTCATTCATGCACTAGCTAGCTTGCCATCATAGGCTTTTTCATGTGCATAGCTCAT
The DNA here is from genome assembly GCA_044354135.1 of Luteolibacter sp. GTDB lineage: Bacteria > Verrucomicrobiota > Verrucomicrobiia > Verrucomicrobiales > Akkermansiaceae > Luteolibacter. Next base: position 11,639 of record JBILAN010000007.1, on the reverse strand, counting down.
TTCATACCGCGCAACCATAGGACTAGCTAGACAATAGCTCGTTTACATGAAAGTCTCGTTGTCGATTCGACGTTAAATCCACCTTAAATCCCATGACTAAGCTCATTCCTAGCCTCCTGACGGCCCTTACCATTTGCGCTTCCGCAAATCCCACCGATCTAACATTCACAAAATACGCAGGCAGCGATCTCGCGCCATCTCCCGCTTGTATTGCCGCTGCCGCGACTGGCGAAGTCTATGTCGGCGTCGATCTTCTCGGTTCCCTCGGCAAAGGCCCAGGCAAAGGCCGCGTCGTCCGCTTCGTCGATTCCGATCAAGATGGCGTCGCAGACAAACACACCATCTTCGCCGAGATCGACAACCCGCGCGGCCTCATTTCCTTTGGCGATAAACTTTACGTTCTCCACACCGTCATCCCTAAAGACACTGGCATCCTGTCAAATATGCATCTCTCCGTTCTTGTGGATAAAAACCGCGACGGCGTTGCCGATGGCCCTCCACAAATTCTCATCCACGATATCTCCGTCGCCAAACACAACCAAGACCGCGGTGCCGACCACACCACCAACGGCATCCGCATGGGTATCGATGGCTGGATCTATATCGCTGTCGGCGACTTCGGATTCGTCAACGCCAAAGGCACCGACGGCACCACACTCACCATGCTCGGCGGCGGCGTCCTCCGCGTCCGTCCTGACGGAACAGAAATGGAAGTCTACACCCACGGACTGCGCAACATCTACGACGTCGCGATCGATCCGTTCATGAACATTTTCACCCGCGGCAATACCAACGACGGTGGCGGCTGGAATATTCGTTTCATCCATCACATCCAATCCGGGCAATACGGCTACCCTATCCTTTTCAAAAACTTCACCGAAGAGATCATCCCTGCCCTCGAAGACCTCGGCGGCGGCTCCGGCACGGGATCTCTCTTTCTCGACGAGTCCACATGGCCTCAAAAATATAACAAAAATCCGATGATGGCCGACTGGGGTCGGAACCAGATTTTCATCCATCGCCTCACTCCCGATGCCGCCTCTTTCACTCAGGCGCCCGAAAACTTTGTAGGCCTAGCCCAACCTTCGGATCTCGATGTCGATGGCTCTGGCCAGATCTACATCGCCGCATGGGACGGTGCTGGTTACAAGGGCAACCCTGCGCGCGGTTTCGTTCAACGCGTCGTGCCGAATGGCTGGACCCACAAAGCCTACTCAGATGTCACTAAGCTTTCTTCCGATGTCCTTGTGAAAGGACTCGCCGCAGACAGCGCCACCGCCCGTCTTGACACGCAGCAAGAAATCCTAAGCCGCGGCGTTAAAGCACTCGCACCTGCCATCCTCGCCATCGCCAAGGACACCAAAAAATCCCCAGCTGTCCGTGTCGCCGCAACCTTCACCTACAAGCAACTCCTCGGCGCCGCCGCCAACTCTACGCTAATCCAACTCGCCGAAGATTCTGTTCTAACAGAATTTGCTCTTCGCGCTGCTGCCGATCGAATGAAACAAAACGCCGACCTTCCATTAGCGCCCTTCGAGAAAGCTCTTACCAGCTCCAACCCACGCGTCCAAGCAGCCGCCGCAGTTGCACTTGGCCGCATCGGTAAAAAAGAAGCCGCTAAAGCCCTGCTTGCCGCAGCCATTCCGCCTAGCGCTAAACAAGCTTCTGCCGCCAAGCCCAAACCACCGCTTTTTGAAAGCCAAATGATCTCAGGCGAGCAGACGGCCGAAATCGAAATCAGCCTCCTCGGCGTCAACAATCTCTATCTCGTCGTCGAAGAAGGTGGCAATGGTAGCAGCGGTGACCACGCCGGCTGGTTCGATCCTATCCTCACCAACCGCGAGGGAAAAGAAGTCCCACTGACCAAGCTTAAATGGAATTTTGCCAGCCAAGGTTGGGGGAAAACTGAAGTTAACAAAGCCCCCAACGGCCAACCCATCCAGCGCGCCGACGGCAAACCTCACACCCAAGCGATCGGGACCCATGCCAGCTCAGTGATCCACTACGTTGTGCCTGGCGCGATGCAAAAGCTAAAGGTCACTGCTGCGCTCTGCTCCAGCAAGAATCCGGATTCGATCGTTCATTTCAAAATCCTCTCCGAAGCGCCCGCTGGCGTCCCTATACCTAAGGAAGGCCCCCACGCCACACCAAATCCTAGCGTCATCGTCCCCCATCTAGCCATCCACTCCCTCGTATCCCTCAAAGCCGTCGATGCCAGCCTTGCCGCCGTTGATGGTGCTAGCCGTGGAGGCGCCCTTCGAGCCCTTCACCTCATGCACGATCCAGCGGTTGTGGACGGACTCCTCGCAAAACACGCTTCCGCCACCGATCCAGAATTAAAAAACGAAATCCTCACCGCCCTCGCCCGCCTCTACACCAAGGAGGCACCTTACGACGGCTCTTGGTGGTGGGGCACCAAGCCCGATACCCGCGGACCTTATTACAAACCCATCCGTTGGGCAAAATCCGCCGACATCGAGAAACGTTTCCGCGACCTCTGGACCACAGCAGACGCCGATCAGAAAACCTTCATCACTTCAATCGCCAATAAACATCGCATGAATCTCGAAGGCATAGGCGATGTCGAGAAGACCGCAGGCAAGAAAGAGAAAACGATTGGTGAAATCTCTATCGAAGACGTCATGCTGAATCTCGAAAAACTCAAAGGAGATCCTACAAAAGGCCGTGAACTTATGAAGACACAGGCGTGCATGGCTTGCCATAGCATCGCTGAAACTGATCCAAAACGCGGACCCGATCTCAATAAAATCGGAGCCGCCCTCAACCGCGAAGCCATCGCCGAAGCGATTCTTAAGCCCGACGCGGGTATCGCCAAATCTTGGGTCGATGTCACTTCCAAGGACGGCACCACAATCCAAGGCACTCTGGTAGAAAAGTCAGACGCCCAAGTCATCATCCGCAATATCGCTGGCATTCCCAGCACCATCAAAGCAGCTGACGTCAAGAACATCAAAACCTCAGCCTCCACGCTCATGGGACCTCATCTGATGGACACTCTTACCATGGAACAATTCGCTGATGTCATCGCATACCTTCATTCCTTGAAATAAAATACAATACGCTGAACTAGCGACCAGAACAGTCAGTGACAACATTCTATTTCGATCAGGTCGTTCGAATTACGACCTGATCGCTAATAACAACTGCGTATTACTCAGATTTTTTTGAAAATTTCAGCGTCTCGCAACGTATCCGAAAATCATGTTTTCGCCATTGTTTGCTCAACACCGATTGCTATGTGCATGGCTGATTTCATGCTCCGCTGGCGTAGTCATGGCGAATGACGTAGAGAGCCTCGCACAAGCCGTCTATCCCAAGCCATTTTCCAGACCTCCTTCAATGGGAGAAACCTACAACACCTGGAAAGATGCAAAAGGTCCAGATGTTGGTCAAACGTCTGTTGAACTGAATCGCTTGCCTTCACGAGTCGATAACTCGACGCGACCTGAATTTCCTCCCATCTACAAACAAAACGGTGGAGCTTGTGGCCAATTCACTGCGATCGCATCGATCTTCACTTATGAAATGAATCTCCTAAACGGCACTCACGCTGATACAGATGCTAAACGATTCCCTGCTGATTTTTCATGGAACATGGTCAATCGTGCTAGTAATAAAAATGGCTCGGAGGCCTATCATGGTTGGGAAACCGCCAAACATATCGGCATACCCACTGTGAAAACCTACGGCACGGTCCATCGCAAAGAAGCTGGTCCGTGGCCTAATGGTTATGAAATCTGGCGTGAGGCAATGGAATATCGGGTCGCTGGATATCGCTACACACCTGCAAATACCGTTTCACAAATCAACGAAGCTCGCGGTTGGCTCTTTGATCGAAACCAATCTCTAACAGGCAGAAAATTCATCGGTGGACTATTAGCTCTGGACGGACGAATGGGCGAACGCGAAAAGGTTACCAAAAAGATTGCCGAAGGTGAACATCAAGCAGGCGAAGAACTATGGACTCGCTGGGGCCCAAGCGGTTTCGGCCACGGTATCACTTGTGTCGGCTACGATGACAAAGTCGGCTACGATGTGAACGGCGATGGAAAAATCACCAACGACATCGATACCAACAACGATGGAAAAAACACTCTCGCCGATTGGGAACGCGGCGCCTTCATCGTGGTTAATTCATGGGGCAAAGATTGGGCAAACAAAGGAAAAATCTATCTACTCTACAGCGCTATGGTAGACCCAACTTGGGAACGCGGAAACTACCTCGGGCGCATCGAAGTTGCTCGGCACATTCCACAACACACTCTGAAACTCAAACTCTCACACAACAAGCGCTCGGATTTACGAGTCAGCATAGGCATCGCCAAAGATAAAAACGCCACACAACCCGAACACGAAATCTCACCGCAACCCCTCAACGGCTGGCCGCTCTTCGGCAACCGCAAAAACAACGTCGGCGAAGTCCCGCTCGCCGGACCAGGTGATGACACTCCACTTGAAATCGGCATCGATCTCACCCCTTTGTTCAAACAGATGGAATTGAATCACAATCCTGATGCCCGCCTATTCCTAAACTTCAGCAACGGCAATAAAAGCGACGCCATCGGCACACTCCACACCTGTGCCATTCGCAGCTACGATAATCACGGAAAGTTTATTCGCGAATCGACCGTAGAAATTCCCGATGGAAATTTTGACAAAACTCCACTACTTATAGAAACCTCTCTACACTGATTTACCTCCAACCCTGCTCTCAACCAAGCCACGAGACCACCTTTACAACCTAGCCCCAGCCATCCTCAACCTTGATTTAAATATCACGCAGCGTTGAAACCCTTTGACATCTGAAAATAAGTAATGAATCATTACTATATGAAACCCCTCGATACCTTAACCATCACCGAAAAAGGACAGGCCCAATTTCCAGCCAGTTGGCGCAAGCAGGCGGGATTGATGCACGGTGGGCCCTGCGATGTCCGCGTGCTGGATGATGGTCGGCAAAGTCTCCTTATTACCCCACGCCCAAAAAAACGACGGGGGGCGGTAGGCTTGCTCGCGCATCTTGAAGATCAGACCATCGCCTTTCCCAAGGTCAAACGCCACACCATGCCTTTCAAATGAGCTTCCTGATCGATACCAACCTGATTTCGCTCTGCCATAAGAAACACCTACCCGCCAAATTCAAGTCTTGGCTGAGGAAACACGAAGCCGATAGCTTTATTAGTTCAGTGACAATTGCAGAAATGCGTTATGGGGTAGAACTGGCTGACACCTCCCACCAACCGATCTTGAGTCAACGCGTCGCTGAAACCGAAGTGAATTTTGCTGAAGCGATCGAGCCGGTGGACACCGATTGCCTGCTGGAGTGGAAGCGGGTTTTTACTTTTCTGAAATCCATCCGCCGTACATTACCATGCGAAGACACTTTGCTGGCAGCACAATGCCTCGCCAAAGGACATACCCTTATTACCGACAACGCTAAACACTTTGAATTACTACGACCGCTTGGCTTGGTGGTGAAAAATCCTTTAACCTGAATTCACCTCCCACTTAGCACTTAAATCCTCTCAAAAAAAGCCATGTTCGAAATCACCCGTCGTCACTTTCTTTCCAAGCTCTCCACTGGGATCGGCGGAGCTGCGCTTGCATCGATGCTTCCTCAGCGCGCCTCGGGCGCCAATGCGTTGGCAGAGAAACTTCTGAGAGACCATGCACCGAAAGCAAAGCGGGTGATCTACCTGTTCATGTCCGGTGGTCCTTCGCACATGGAGCTTTTCGACTACAAACCCAAGCTCAACGAGCTCAATGGCCAGCAACTACCTGACTCCGTCCGCAATGGTCAGCGCCTCACCGGCATGTCAGGAAACCAAGCCGTATTGCCACTAGCGGGCTCACAGTTCAAATTTGCCCAATATGGAAAATCCGGCGCATGGGTCAGTGAGCTTCTGCCACACACCGCAAAAGTCGTGGACGAACTTTGCTTCGTGAAATCCCTCTGGACAGAAGCAATCAATCACGACCCCGCGATGACCTTTTTTCAAACCGGCTCACAGATCGCCGGCCGCCCTTCACTCGGCTCATGGGTCACTTATGGCCTGGGCTCGGAAAATGAAAACCTGCCGGGTTTTGTTGTCCTCGTGACAAAAAAACCTACCGACCAACCGCTTGCCGCCCGCCTCTGGGGCACTGGCTTCCTAGACTCCCGCTACCAAGGTGTGCGTTTCTCATCCGGAAAAGACGCGGTGTTCTATCTCTCCAATCCCGATGGCGTTTGCCAATCGGGCCGACGCGCGCTCTTGGATAAACTCTCCGCTCTCAATAAAATCGATTTCCAAAATGAAATCGATCCCGAGATCGAAACAAGAATCGCTCAATATGAAATGGCCTATCGTATGCAAACCAGCGTACCGGAAGTCACCGATATCAGTGGCGAGCCAAAATCCATCAAAGATCTTTACGGCCCGGATGCGCAAAATCCCGGCACTTTTGCCGCGAATTGCCTGCTTGCACGCCGCCTCGCCGAAAAAGGAGTCCGTTTCATCCAGCTCTATCATCCGGGATGGGATCAACACGGCAACCTGCCATCCGCAATTCGCAAACAAACCCAGGAAACCGATCAAGGCTGCGCGGCTTTGATTGCGGATCTCAAGCAACGCGGCATGTTGGAAGACACGCTCGTCGTCTGGGGTGGTGAATTCGGACGCACGGCATACTCCCAGGGCACATTGACCAAGACCAACTACGGGCGGGATCACCACCCGCGCTGCTTCACCGCATGGATGGCGGGGGGCGGGATAAAACCCGGAATGACTTACGGAGCGACCGATGACTACGGCTACAACATCGTCGGCGCCGATGGACAAGCGATCAATCCGTCAAAACATCACTTCACTCCTGGTGCCGTGCACGTACATGATTTGCATGCAACCATCCTCAATCAACTCGGGATCGACCATACCCGCCTCTCTCACACCTTCCAGGGCAGACGTTTCCGTCTAACAGATGTACATGGGCATATTGTGAAGGAGTTGCTTTTATAGGGCAGAAGATTAGGAGACAGAAGACATAGGATTGGAGGCAGCTTGTTCATGGACCACGCGATTCCAGACGTGCCTCATCTGTATCATGTCTTGCTCCACATATAAAAATCAAATCTCAACCATCATCTGCTTGTTCGCCATAGACTGTAGAACAATCCAGATCGTAAATCCGGTATTCTCAGAAGCCAATAAATGATTTATAATCCCATCAACCCACACCATGAAATCCCCACTCTTCGCCGCCTTACTCACTTTAGCTCCCACATTTGGAGCTGAGTTCTTAAAAACCACCGAAACCAATAGCGCTATCACGATCACCCACGGCGCGAATACGGTTCTGGTTTATCACAAAGCTGACCTCGCACCTCCTGAAGGCGTCAACCCCATCTACAAACGCTCTGGCTTCATTCATCCGCTTTGTACACCAGCAGGATTTGCGATCACCGGCATCCATCCTCCCGATCACTATCACCATCTCGGGCTTTTTCACGCATGGGTGCAAACCAAACATGGTGAAGATAAAATCGATTTCTGGAATCTCGATAAAGCAACTGGCAGAGTGCGTTATGCTTCTACGATTTCGATTACCAAGGGCGAGCAGAGCAAAGCAACGGGGTTCAGCGTTAAGCAGGAACACGTCGCATACAAGGGCAAAGAAAAAAAGGAAACGGTTGTCCTTGAAGAAATTTTCACCATCACCGCCGAATCTATGGATGGTCACAATGTCATCACTTACGACGTCGCACAAACCAACATCACTGACACTGCTCTAACACTTCCCGTCTTTCGTTACGGTGGATGCCTTGGCTGGCGCGGTCCTCATACATGGAACAAAGACAACAGCACCATACGGACATCCGAAGGCAAAGGCCGCGATGACAGCCACACCACACGCGCAAAATGGATCGCTTATGAAGGCTCTGCAGAAAAAGACCAAGTCACCTTTGCGGTCCTGATCCATCCGGATAATCATGATTTCCCCCAACGCCTCCGCACATGGACAGCAAAAGATAACAATGGCGCACCTTTCCTAAGTATTTGTCCCGTCCAAGAAAAACCTTGGGAAATCACTCCTAAACAAACCATCAAAATGCGCTACACCCTCATCACCTGCGATGGCACTGTCGAAGTCGCTAAAATCGATGAATGGTGGAATAAATTGACGAATCGAAAAGCGGCTGAGTGACGCAGCCCAATGACTCCACTATGCTGCGTCCAAACCATCTCTCTTCGCCTTAATTTAATAGCTCGTTAGAAGTCGCTCTGCTTTCACTATTCACTCTTCATTTTCACATGAAACTCATCATCCGTGCTATCGCGCTACTCACCGCCATCGCTCCTTTTGCTATCTATTCTCAGGAAGCTCCTGCACATCCCATCAAACCGCTGCTCTGGAAAATCGAAGGCGGCGATCTCAAAAAACCATCCTATCTCTTCGGCACGATCCATCTTGGCGGTGGCGCACTCAACAAGCTTCATCCTACCGCTCAGAAAGCTTTCGATGAATCCGATGTAATTCTAACCGAAGTACCCATGGATGCAAAAACTCAGATGGGCATAGCGATGAAAGTCATGCGCAAAGATGGCAAAACACTGGCGGATTCGATAGGCGCAGATTTATCCAAGCAACTTGATGACGAACTCAAGGCGATCAATCCCGCTCTAAATTCAAAACCTTTCCAACCCATGTGCACTTGGGCGATTGCTGCTACCTTGCCTATGCTGGAAGCCCAACTCACTGGCGCGACCGCTCTTGACCAAAAGCTCTGGGCCGCAGCCGTCAAAAAAGGCAAGAAAACCGATGCAATGGAGACAGCTGATTTCCAGGTGGATCTGCTCGCTTCGTTCACCGAAGCAGAGCAGGTGAATTTCCTATCTGAAACCCTCCGCCACATGCGCAAAGATCGCGAAGAAGGAACGAACAGCGTGAAAGATCTGACCGATGCTTATATCAAGGGCGATGCCGAACTCTTGAAGGATCTCATCGAGAAATCGTTCAAAGAAATGCGCGAAGGCCCGCACAAAGAGCTTGGTGAGAAATTTTGCGATAAACTCCTCACTCAACGCGACAAAACCATGGCCGCCACCATCGACGAGAAACTCAAAAAATCCCCCGACACCATCCATTTCTTCGCTGCCGGCTCAGCCCATTTCACGGGAGACCCGAGCATCCGCAGCCATATGGAAAAGGCGGGATACCGCATCACCCGGGTCGAGGACTAGGCAGTTGTTGTTGAAAATCATCAAACCCGAGCCCCCAAGAGCTTGCAAATTAGGGGGTTTTTCAGCATTTCACGATCCCTTATTCCACTTTGCGACCCTCTGCGACCTTCCTTGTCCTGAGCTTGCCGAAGAATGAGGCTTAGCGTTGTGATCCTGAAATCCAAATTTAATTCAAAAGTCGGTGTTTTTTACCACAGAGACATGGAGAACACAGAGGTTCGAAGCAAAATGCGACACACTTTATGATGACAATCAATTTACTCCGTGTTCTCTGTGCCTCTGTGGTCAATTTGCTTGGACCCCATGATAAACTTCGGATTTTGGGTTGAAATCCGATCCCAAATCCACTTTCCCCGTTTTTCTGCAAAAACCGCAAGATTTCGTCTTGACGCATCCGAAACCCAAGGCATTCTTCGCCCCCCGCTAACCAATTTTTCATCATGGCACGTATTTGTAGCATCAGAGGCACCCGCGTCCGCTCCGGCGGCAAAATCCATCGTTCTGGCTTGGCCAAGAAAAAGGGCGGTATCGGTCGTCACGTCACCAAAGTCACCAAACGCTCGGTTTCTCCAAACCTTCAAAACAAGCGGATTTGGGTTCCTGAACTGGGTCGTTTCGTTCGCACCAAACTCAGCTGCCGCGCGTTGAAAACCGTGAACAAAAACGGTGCATACGCCACTCTGAAACAGGCTGGCATCGTTAAGTAAGCTGCCATGCACGGCTTTTCCTACAAAGACGGAGAGCTTTTCTGCGAAGACGTTTCTCTGCAATCTCTCGCAGAGCAACACGGCACTCCCTTATACGTCTACTCCGCTGGAACGATCACCGATCATTTCAAACGTCTCGATAAAGCCCTCTCCGGCGTCGACCACGAAATCGCTTTTGCGGTAAAAGCGAACTCCAACCTTTCCGTCCTCCGCCTGCTTGCCACCAAAGGCGCAGGCTTCGACATCGTTTCCGGCGGCGAACTCTTCCGCGTCATCAAAGCCGGTGGCGATCCAGCACACTGCACCTTCGCAGGCGTAGGCAAAACCCGTGAGGAAATCATCTACGCACTCGAAAAAGGCATTTACTCCTTCAACGTCGAGAGCGAGGAAGAACTCCGCTACCTCAACGAAGTCGCTGGCGAACTCGGAAAAATCGCTCCCGCCGCCGTTCGCGTGAACCCGAACGTCGATGCGAAAACGCACAAATACATCTCCACCGGAAAAAGTGAGAATAAGTTCGGAGTCGATTTCGAAAAAATCGCCGATCTCTACGACCGCGCTGCAGCCGAGCTGAAAAACATCAAGCTACGTGGCCTGCAAATGCACATCGGTTCCCAGCTCACTTCGATCGATCCCTTCATCGAGGCCGTTGAAAAAGTCATCCCCATGGTGACTGCCCTCAAACAAAAACACGGAATCGAATTCTGGTCCATCGGCGGCGGAATCGGCATCGTCTACAAAGACTCGCTCCAATCTGGCCCGGCCGATTGGTGGCTTTCCAAATCGGAAACCGAACGCCCTCTCACCATCGAAAAATACGGCGAAGAACTCGTTCCGCGCCTCAAAGACCTCGGGTTGAAAATCTTGTTAGAACCCGGACGCTACATCGTCGGTAACGCCGGGGTTCTCCTCACCCGCTGCCTCTACGAGAAAAAAGGCTCCGCCAAAACGTTCAAAATCGTCGACGCCGGAATGAACGACCTGATCCGCCCTGCCCTTTACGAAGGCCATCACGAAATCGTTCCTCTCATCCAACCAAAAACCACCGAGCTCATCAAAGTCGACGTCGTCGGCCCAATCTGTGAGAGCGGTGACTTCTTCTGCCAAGACCGTCCTCTTCCCGATTTCAATCCAGGCGACTATGTCGCCCTCATGTCGGCCGGAGCCTACGGCTTCGTCATGGCCTCGAACTACAACTCACGCCCCCTCCCCGCAGAGATCCTCGTCGAAGGAACTGATGCAACTGTCGTCCGTAAACGCCAGACCTTGGATGATCTGATCGAAGGCGAGTTGTAAAAGGAGCCGCCGCAGGCCCTGGACTGCTGCAATCATTTGCAGCTCTCAAGGTTGACTCTGATACCCCACAGCCTTGGTCAATACCTCGCGCTACGAAACAACCACTTCTCCGACAATGCTGGGAATCATCCCAGCAGTCCAAAGCCTCCGGCGCATCCCTCCCCCTTTACCCATATCATTCTTGCCCATCCTCCTTGTGATGATAGAAATTCATCCAATGAACAGACAACCTAGAGCTACGCCCTTCCGAGTTGTATTTGCAGGTATTATCCTAAAAAGGAAAATGGGCGTGTTTTTTGAGCCTCATTGGCTGAGGAGTTTGATTTTTCATTTTGTGCGTCGTTAAGCGTGGTGGTTTTATCCACTCAGGAGTAATTCAGCCTCTTCGGGTAGG
>JBILAN010000054.1:0-16760 GCA_044354135.1 Luteolibacter sp. | reverse complement strand
CTCTTCTTTTATCTACGTTCATCCTGTCCATCTGCGGTTTTTCCTGTTTTTTACGCTCTGGATAATTGTCTAAACTTAGTTATTCCATCGGTCTGGATATGTGATGGAATACCGCCCGCCTCGCGCAGGTAAAGTCACTTCCATTACTCATGAAATCCAAACTTGTTTTAGTATCGTTATTTCTCAGTGGTTTATGCGCTAACGCCCTAGAGCTCGGAGCGCCATTTGCTGATAACGGCGTCTTGCAACGTGAACTTCCACTGCCTGTTTGGGGCTGGAGTAAACCCGGCACCGAGGTCACTGTCGAATTTGCAGGGAAAAAACAAACTGCTAAAGCAGGGGAAAATGGCAAATGGATGCTCAAGCTGGATGCTCTGGCTGCTAGTGCGGAACCGCGCGAGATGACGATCACTGAAAAAGGTGGCGAAGCTAAAACTCTGAAAAATCTTCTGGTTGGAGAAGTGTGGATGGCATCCGGGCAGTCGAATATGCAGTGGGTTGCATCTAAGTGTTCGGTTCAAAATCTAGTCAAGCAGCTTGCGGATAAGGGTGAGAAACCACCGATTCGTGAATTTGAAATTACCAGTGTTTATGCTTCTTTGCATCCGATTGAAAAAGCGACGGGTGAATGGAAAGTTGATAATTACGGCGACTACAGCGCTGTCGCCTTCGCTTTTGCATTAAAAGTTTATGGTGAAATCCAGGTGCCCATCGGCATCCTGAATTGTTCTTTCAGTCAGACAAGCATCGAGTCATGGGTTCCGCGCGAAGGTTTCGCCGCAGGAAAAGATGAATATACCAAATCGATTTATCAGAAAATTCTGGAAACCGATCCGACGACACCTGAGTATAAAAAAGCATGGGACGGGTTTTACCAATCCCTTGAGGATACGATCAAAGCCAACGCCGAGCGCATCAAGGCGGGAAAAGAAGCTCTTCCGGTTTCCACGAAAACTCCGGGCAACATGAACGATAACCGCGATGCGTCATGGATGTTCAATGGGCGCATGAGTCCTGTAATTCCTTACGCGATACGCGGAGCAATCTGGAACCAAGGTTACGCCAACATTCATGGCGGACTGAAATATTATCAGAATCTCCACAGCTTGATTCGCGGTTGGAGATTGAAATGGGATAACCCGAATCTTCCCGTGTATTTCCATCAGTTCTATTGCCCTGGCCCGCCCAAAGAAGGTTATGGAAAAAATTTCCCCAGCATCGAACCCATGTCGGAGATGCGCTTAGGTGCATGGTTGGCCCGTGATATTCCAAATACCGGCATGGCTAGCCAGATTGATATCGCGGGTGCGATTCACTACGCTCAAAAAGCTCTTCCCGGTCAGCGCCTTGCTCTTCACGCTCTCAAGAATCAATATGGCAAAAAAGACGTCGTCACCGATGGCCCCATGTTTAAATCCTATTCCGTAAAGGATGATAAACTTACTGTCGAATTCGACCATGCCGAAGGCGGTCTGGTAGTTGCCGAAACCGAAACCAATTCTAACAGCACTCCTTCTGAGAAATGTGACGGCCTCGCGACGCCTATCATCATTCCGGATGGTGCTTCCAAAGTGAATCTGTTCTGGTTGGCTGGCGAGGATCGCGTTTGGCATCCCGCCACATTTAAAATCGATGGATCAAAAGTTATCATCAATTCACCGGCTGTGAAATCTCCTCGCGGTGTTTCATACGGATCTGGCGGCATCGGTTTCCAACCTAACCTTCACAACAAGTCCTTGCTTCCAACCACGCCTTTCATCTATTTTGATAACAAACTGGTCACCAGCGAAACTTGGCCCGATAAGCCAATGAAAATTGATGGGTTGGTGGTCGATCCAGCTACGGTTGGGAATGTTTATGATTATCGCAAGATACCCGTTCTTCGCACCCAATTCCGTGATGATGCCATTCTCCAGGCGGATATGCCGATCACATTTTCCGGTTCCGCTGTGCTGGAATATTTTGACGAAGTGCCAGGTGAAAAAATCATCAAATTCAGCTTTGCTGGCATAGAAAAAACCATTCCTGTGGGTCAAGATATGAAGGAGTGGAGTGTTACCGTTCCTGCAATGGCGGCAAGCAAAGACCCCAAAACATTGCAAATCACTATGACCATTAATGGTGAAATTGTTCATGACCGTGTTTGCAAAAACATCCTGATTGGCGATGTATGGTATGTCGTCAGCCCAATGTCAGTAGGTAAAAAGCTGCCTCTTTACGAATTTGAAAAATCCGATCAGCCGGTTCGTGTCATGACACGCATGGCAAAGCGCTCATCTTCACCTAAACCCGCGCGTTATATGGTTTCAACATCCACAGAACCTAACAATCGATTCGCATCGATATGGCAAGATGCAACCGCGGATTATGCATCAGCGATTGGTCATCGCTTAGCCAAGCAATCGGGGCGCCCGACCGGAGTAATCTACATGTCCAGCGATCCGCTTCCTTTGAATAGCTGGATCAAGTTCGAACATCTCAAAAACGCACCAAGCTTGATGGCCGACTATAAAAATCTAGCGCAGATTGAGCCGGGCAATGAAGTCTACGATGCTAATGTAAAGCGCTACATCGGTGCATGGAAAGCCTACTGGAGTGAATATGTTCCTAAAATGATTGCGACACGTAGTGTGCCTAACGCAGAGACATGGGGCACTTATCCGCAACTCGCAGGTGAAGTGACTAGTTTGGCCACACAAACCCACAACGTTTGCACTTACTCATTCGTTCCAGGTGCGTTCAAAGGAGTTATCTTTATCGCTGGCGAGGAAATGGTTAAAGCCGATCAAGGTGCGAATTTCGGTTCCGAACTCACCGCACTTGCCAATGGCTGGATTGAGGACTTCGGCGGCAAAACGAAGTTCTATTACACACTTCCCAGTAAGGAACTCGCCCCAAAAATTTCCGCACCAAAAGGAATCAAAGGCGAGAGCGCTGCGATTCCATTAAGCGATTGACAGAGCGCTCTAACGAATCTGAAATGGATGGATTCTGTGGTTGTTGCCAAGTAATCCGAATGCTATATCGTATTGAATAACCGAGTAATAAATTTGAATGAGCGAGCCTAATAAAAAAGCAAAACCTGCCCAAGAAAATCCTTTGGCGAACATTTTCATCAATGTTCTCATTCCTGTTTTGGCACTCAGTTATTTAAGCAAAGAACCAGGCGCAGCTGAAGCGAAGGCATGGCACATCGGGCCGCTCTACGCCCTGTTCGTAGCGCTCGCTTTTCCGATCGGTTATGGCCTCTGGTTTTTTGTTAAAACTAAGAAGATGAATTTCTTCTCAGCGCTCGGTTTGTTTTCCGTTCTGCTTACTGGAGGACTCACGCTTTTTCTCTGGAACAAAGATGGCACGGTGAAAGAAAATGCCGCGGTTTTATTTGGCCTCAAGGAAGCGTCGATTCCGTTTGTTCTCGGCTTCGCGGTGATTGCTTCGCATTGGTCGAAAACCCCTTTGCTGCGCACTTTCCTCTACAGTGATTCGATTTTCGATATCACAAAAATCGAAGGTAAAGTGAACGAACTCGGCATACAGGCTGAATACAATAAAGTTATTTTAAGCTCCACGATCCTCTTCGGTATGTCGTTTTTTATCAGTACCTTCCTTAACTTCGGACTGGCGATGTATTTCCTCGGCGACCTCGATCATACCGCGGTTGATGCGCGTGAGATATATAACGAAAAGGTCGCCAAAGTGACGGGTTGGGGATTTGTTGTTATCGGTTTGCCTATCATGGTGTTCTTATTCTTCACACTTAGGAAACTGCTCGGAGGTCTACGTGCTCTAACAGGTTTCAAAGACGAAGAATTGATGATGCCTCGATAAGTGGATCAGTTCTTTTTCCAAATGGATCGAGCATTTTTTTCTATTTCAGTATCAAGTTCTTCTAGCCTCGATTTAAGTTCGTTGACTTTCTCGGGATGTTTATCAGCCAAGTTGGTTGATTCAGAGATTTCTGTAGCTAGATTGAATAGATAAGGTCCTTGTTCTTTCTTTCCTTTGCCCTCCAGCAGAAGTTTCCACTCTCCGACACGAATGCCATTCACTTGGCCTTGAGCTGTGTAATAGATGAATTCCGTCCTCTTGGAGGGTGCGTAGCCAGTAACGGTGGTTGAAAGATCTAGGCCGTCAATTTTTCGACCTTCCGGAAGTTCGCTTTTTGTAAGCGAAGCGATGGTCGGAAGCAGATCCATGGTGCTGATCAGTTCATTCGATGAAGTTCCAGCCGGAATTCTCCCAGGAGCCCACATCACGCAGGGGACGCGCTGTCCTCCTTCGAAGTTCGTTCCCTTGCCATCACGCAGCGGCTTTGCGCTTCCACCATGATTGCCGTATTGGAGCCACGGACCGTTATCACTGGTGAAGATAATGTATGTTTTTTCGGCAAGACCTAGCTCACGAATACTTTTTGCAATTCTCCCGACCTCGGCATCAATGTGTTCGATGACCGCTTTGTAAGCATGTTTAGGATCGGGATCATTGGCATCTTCTGGCACGAAGAGAGGAATGTGCGGCATGGAGTGGGGTAGGTAGAGAAAGAATGGCTTATCTTTGTTTTCTGTAATGAATGAAATCGCACGATCCGTATAGCGGCGGGTAATGGTCCTTTGATTGACAGGTATCTCGATGATCTTCTCGTTCTCAATGAGCGGAGTATTCCATTTTTTTACAAACTCATCTTGATTTCGCCAACTCTCATCACTGGCTGGGTTAACCTTTCCTTTGTTGTCAGGATGGTTCATATCGTTGGAGTAGGGAATGCCGTAGTAGGAATCGAAACCGTTTGCGCGTGGTAAGGTTTCTGGATGATGTCCGAGATGCCATTTACCGATGCAAGCGGTGCTGTAGCCGAGCGACTTTAGATGATCCGCAATCGTGTATTCCTCAGGATTCAAGCCGTAACTTGAAGTGGGAAATAGCACGTGTTTGTGAAGTCCGACGCGCTTTGGGTATGATCCTGTTAGAAGCGCGGCACGAGACGGAGTGCAGACGGGGCTTGGGACCATGAAGTTGGTGAATTTCCTGCCCTCTGCTGCAAGCTGATCAATGTTTGGGGTTTTGATGTTTTCAGAACCAAAACATCCAAGGTCGTTGTAGCCTTGGTCATCAGTGAAGATGATGATGAAGTTCGGCTTCGCAGCTTGAACGTGAAATGAGGTAAATAAAGAGAGTATTAGGACAAATCGTTTCATGGCTTTTACAAAGTTTATAAAACGCAGGTGAACAAAACAACCTTACATTACCTACTGCCCAAATCGCTTGTTAAGCAGAGGATGTATGAAATTAGCGAGAACGATGGCAGATGCCCCAAGGTAGAATGATGGTTTGAGGCTGGCGTGCTCGTTGAAAATGACAGCTGCCGCAATCATTCCGTAAACGGGTTCAAAGTTGGCAACCAAGTTCAATTTATAAGCACTGATCGAGTGAAGGAGTTTGTTGGTTAATGCCTGTGCATACACGGTGCAGACCCATGCGAGGATGATGATCCAAAGCCAATCCATAAGACAGCCAATGGCAAGAGCTGGGAATCCCAGTGGATCAAACAGAGGAATGGCGATAAAGCACACGATGGCTGAGGACACCATTTCCCAACCAACCATTGTCATAGGATCTTGACCACTGATGACGATGCTTCGATTCATAACCAAGAATATAGAGGCAAGAAATGCACTCACTAGGGCGACTCCTAAGCCTAAGGCGTGTTGAGTTTCCACACCAACGATCAAACAAATTCCAGCCAGAACAACCAGCCCGAGAAAGACTTCAAAGAGATTAATGCGTCTACGGGTCAGAATCGGTTCCGAGAAAGCAGTGAAGAGCGATAAGGTTGCTAGGCCTGCGAGTGCAATCGATACATTTGAGATTTTTACCGCACCGAATAAACATAACCAATGCACTCCCATGATGGCTCCAACGGCAAATAATTTTGCGAGCGCTTTGCCACCGATCCAGATGTTACGTTTACGAACGATGGATACCCATAGTAGAGCGCCCAGAGCAGCAAGCAAACAGCGCCAAGTCACCAGAACTGGGGCGCTGACGGTTGTGAGTCGACCTAGAACCGTAGTTGCCGCAAAGATCACGACGAGCAGGTGAAGTTGGAGAGTTGTATTGATGGGGAATGCTTAGTTGTGCGGCCCGATGTGTGAAGTGAAAAGATGGTTTTTTAGGCTTTAATTCAGTTCTGATGATGCACTTAGCCAAAGCTCGTTATTGATTGTTTTCCCCTCCATGCAAATTTCCCTGATTCTTGAATCGCTAGTTAAATCGAAATTCGAATGCGGTCTTTGGTTAGAAGATGTTCCAGAGACCATGGTTAGAAAGAATGATGTGCTGGTCAAAGTTCAAAAAACTGGAATTTGCGGCACGGATTTGCACATCTAGTTATGGTAGGCTTGAGCGAGCAAAACCATTCCTGTGCCCATGGTTGAAGGACACGAATTCGCCGGTGAAATCGTCAGCACAGGCAGTAATGTCAGCGGATTTAAAATAGGTGATATCGTCAGCACCCAAGGTCATGTGGTCTGTGGATTATGCAGCAACTGCTTCGCGGCTAGAAGACATCTTTGTAAAGAAACAAGTGGGCTAGGGGTGAGCCGTCCCAGTGCTTTCGCAGAATTCATAAGCGTGCCAATGACCAACGTTTGGCTGCACGCCCCAGATGTGGATCAGGATATCGCTTCGATCTACGATCCGTTTGGAAATGCCGTTCAAACCGCGCTGTTCCGTCCAGACCATGAAGCTGCGCCTACTTAAATTTGCTCGTTACAACAAGCAATCCTTTCAGTAATTACTTCTTCTATGTCAGATTCAGTGCGAGCCGACAAATGGTTGTGGGCGGTTAGATTTTATAAAACTCGGGCGTTGGCAGGCGAGGTCCTCGGCAATGGCAAAGTGAAACGCAATGGTCATGTGATGAAGCGATCCTCTTCCATCCACGTTGGAGACATGTTAGAAATTCCCTTCGCCGAGGGTCCGGGTATACGCGATATTTTGGTGCGTGGAGTGATTGATAAACGGGTTGGAGCGCCTGAGGCGCAGGCGTGTTACGAAGATCGAACCAAGCCGGAGGTTTATGAAAACCTCAGGACATGGCAAATCGCGAAAGCCGAAGCAGCCAAAGGAAGGCCGACCAAAAAAGACCGCCGTGCAATCGACCAGATCAAGGCGGCTTGGGAATGGGATACGTGATTTCGGATATCCCTTCATTACAATCTTTGTCACGGCCACGACAAAGATTGTAAACGGAATCATCGGAATAGAATGTTAATGAAGATGGGATGCATGGTGGGCGATTCTGATAAGCTTTGCTTCTGAGGGCTCGATTTAAAATCGCGGTTCCTTTCAGCTTTCAAGTATTTCGCTAATGCTGAGGGTTGCACGATTTGAATAACAGGCATAGAAGCAGCGGTCTTTTCACGAACCAATTTCCCCCATATGAAACTTCCTGACAGCATACGGCTGAGTGAAAGCTCGTCGTCTTATCCGATCTTTGAAATTGATCATACAACCTGTTCCGCACGCGTCGCGCTGCATGGCGCACAGGTGATTTCATGGCGGCCAGCCGATGAAGACGAGGTATTTTATTTGAGTCCAGATGCGGTGTTCGAAGAAGGCAGAGCCATTCGTGGTGGATTGCCGATTTGTTGGCCTTGGTTCAATGCTCATCCAACGAATCCAGAAATGCCCTCACATGGGATCGCACGAACTCGATTTTGGAATTTCATATCTGCAAGCGAGAGCGACGAAGGAGTGACTCTCCAATTTGAAATGGTCGATGGAATATGGAGTGCGGTCGTTACATTTAAAATTGGTGAGGCATTCGAAGTTATTCTCGAAACGCGCAATCCAAATGAAATTCCCATTGTGGTTTCTGGAGCTATTCATCCGTATTTCGCGGTGTCTGATATCGAGCAGGTTCGTGTCGTAAATCTCGATGGCGCAGATTATTTGGATACAGTAGGAGAGCCAACGCAGCGGAAACAAAAAGGTGCCCTGCATTTTTCAGGAGAGGTCGATTCGATTTACGATAGCTCAAACAATGTTTTGCTAGTCGATGATCTATCGGGGAGAACTTTACTTATCGAGAAGACGGGTAGTCCATCGACGGTGGTATGGAATCCATGGATAGATAAATCGGCAGCACTTAAAGATTTACCGGATGATGGTTACCAAAAGTTTTGCTGCATCGAAGCCGCCATCGCGAATGACAAAGCGGTGATCGTGATGCCGGGAAGCACCTACACATTAAGTACGAAAATCAGTGTCGAGGAGTAGCGCTTTCGGTGCTGTTCCTAGTTCTTGGTTCATAGTTCTTAGTTGAGTTACGCGCTTCAGCATATTCGAACCAGGAACCAGGAACCAAGAACCAGGAACAGCGTTAGCGCGCATCAAATGCGCGCCAAAGCTTCTTCAAAAACCGTCAGCGTATCGTCGATGTCGGCTTCGCTGTGGGCGAGTGACAGGAAGCCGGTCTCGTAAGGCGAGGGTGCGATGTAGACGCCTTTTCCCAAGCACGCCCAGAAGAACTTTTTGAAGAGACTCATATCCTGTTTCATGACGTCGTCGACATTCACGATTTCACGATCGGTGAAGTAGAGGCAGAACATCGAACCCACACGGTTGATGCGGTGTGGAATACCCTTCTGATTCATGAGCTTGCCCAGACCGGTTTCAAAATAGCGGCCAATCTGATCGAGACGCTCGAAGCCATCCGGTCTTCCGGAGGAAAGTTCACGAAGCTGGGCGAGTCCTGCCGCCATCGCGAGGGGGTTTCCCGAGAGTGTTCCGGCCTGATACACCGGACCAATCGGAGCGACCATGTCCATCACATCTGCACGTCCACCGAATGCGCCAACTGGTAGCCCACCGCCGATGACTTTTCCAAAACAGGAAAGATCCGGAGTGATGTTTTCGAGTCCTTGCACACCTGCTTTGCCGAGACGGAATCCGGTCATGACCTCGTCGAAAATAAGCAGGGCGCCGTATTGTTTCGTGATCGATGAAAGCAGATTCAGATAACCGGGTTTTGGAAAAACCAGTCCGGCGTTTGCTGGATAGGACTCGACGATAATCGCCGCGATCTGATCGCCCATTTCTTGAAAGATTTTTTCTAACGACTCCGGATCATTGTAGGAAAGCACGATGGTTTTTTCCGCAAAGGCTTTTGGAACACCTGCGGAATCGGGCTCACCGTGCGTGAGTGCACCGGATCCCGCGGCAACAAGCAAAGAATCCGAATGACCATGATAACAGCCATCGAACTTCACGATGTAGTCCCGCTTGGTGAAACCACGAGCGAGCCGGATCGCGGACATCGTGGCCTCGGTGCCGGACGAGGTCATGCGGACTTTTTCGACCGACGGAACCCATTCGCAGATCGTGCGCGCCATATCCACCTCATAGGGATTCGGGATGCCGAAGGAAATTCCGTCTTTAGCGACCTGATGAATCGTGTTGGTGATTTCAACTGGGGCATGACCGAGAATATTTGGGCCCCATGAACCGATGTAGTCGATATAGGTTTTGCCATCGATATCGGTGATACGGCAGCCTTTGGCGCGGCGGACGAAAAAAGGTTCGCCATCGACGTTTTTGAAAGCACGCACTGGAGAATTCACGCCACCCGGGATGTATTGCTTGGCGACGGCGAAGAGTTTGCTGGAGAGATTGGACACGGTGGTAGGTTAAGGTTTAAAATTTCAAAATTCAAATCTCAAAGGTGGATAAAGAGTTTTAAACCACGAATTTCACTAATGGGCACAAATAAGATTTTTGGAATCGAATACATGGGCTTCAAATCCGAGTAATTCGTGGTTTAGAATCGCGAGTATGCCCAGAATCCGCGACAAAACGACAATCCTCATGATGAATATTGGACTTTTGGACTTTAAGACTTTTGACTCTTCGTGTCATGAAACCTTTATTCACTGTCCTGTCTGCTCTTTTAACTATTTCCACAGTCCTAGCCGAGCGTGTGGAGCATTTGGATTGTTATACAGAGTGGAGTGAGACGGAAATCATTGTGGGTAATGCTTTGGTTGAGCGAAAATGGACGGTACGAGATGGGTTGCTGATCGCGATTTCTTTACGCGACAAAACCAGTAATACTGAATGGCTGCGCCAGCCGGGTCGCCAGCCAGCACCGTATCCAAACGCCGAGCCTGCGAATGAAAAGCGCACATTGGCCTTCACCACGGACAAAAGAAAACTCAGTCCCGTGGAAGAGGAGTGTTTGTTGGTGAAACTGGTCGCAAGTGGAGCGAAAAATACCTTCACCTATCAGTTTCAAATTTTCCCTAAATCTGCGGGTGTGAATCTGCGGTTTTCAGGTGGCGATTCCCCGGTGAGTCCAACCGTGGAAAATAAGGAAACGCAGAAACCCGATGGTTTAGAGCAAGCCAACATGGCGAAGCCGGATCCTAAAAAACCCATCCAAGCGCTCGAAGATCTGATGCTTGCGCCTCAGCATTTGCGCTACACTCAGGTCGAACTCAAAGATCAAACCGATCACCACGATGAACTGGTTTTTGAACGCGAATGGCTGCCCTTGAATGATAATTTTGAGGTTGCTTGCAACGTGTTTCATGTGGAAAACCCACTGAATGGCAATGGATTGATCTTTCTCAAAGTTGGGCCGCTGCCACATGCGCGTCCTGTTAAATCCCCATGGGACATCCGCGTGGCAGGAGAGGGACGTCGTCTAACATTTGTCGGTTCGGGTTATCCATGGACAGTCGTTCCTTATCAACAAGGCCGCGCGGGACGCATCGCTGGGATGCAGGATTTCCAACGTTGCCTGCGCCAATATCAACCTCAGCGCGACGGGATGTTTCTTTCTAACACATGGGGCGATAGGAATCGGGATTCACGCATCAGCGAGGAGTTTCTGCTTAAAGAAGTCGAAGCTGGCGCAAGGCTAGGCGTCGATGTGGTGCAGGTCGATGATGGTTGGCAGAAAGGTAAGACGGGGAATTCCGCTTTTGGCAAAGGTGCGTGGGGAAATTTCCGTTCGGCGGATCCGGAATTCTGGAAACCTCATCCCGAGCGCTTTCCAAAAGGACTCAAACCATTGGTCGATGCAGCAAAACAAAAAGGCATGAAATTTGGTTTATGGTTTGGTCCTGATGCTGAAAACGACATGGCGAACTGGGAGAAGGATGCGGATATGCTGCTCTCAGCCTTTGATAAAGAAGGGGTGGAGTATGTCAAAATCGATGCCGTGGAGATGACAAGCCCCGCAGCTGAAGTGAATTTGGATAAGTTTTACAATAAAGTCTTAGAAAAAACTCAAGGTCGGGTGGTGTTCGATGCCGATGCTACGGCTGGCTTGCGACCTGGTTATTTTGGTAGCATACACGTTGGGCCTATCTTTTTGGAAAATCGCTATACCGATTGGAAACGCTACTGGCCACACCACACTCTGCGGAATTTATGGACGTTGGGGGAATACGTTGATCCTGTTAGATTACGAATGGAATTTTTGAATCAGACGCGTCATTCGGATAAATATAAAGACGATCCATTGGCACCTGCCAACTATCCTCCGGATACCTTGTTCGCGAGTGTGATGTTTGCGAGCCCTCTTGGTTGGTTTGAAGTTTCGAATCTTCCGGACGAATATTTTAAATCCTTACCCAATCTCGTTGCGGCATGGAAAAAAGAACGCGAAGCGATTTTCTCTGGAAGTATCATTCCTATTGGCCAAGTTCCAGATGGTTATGCATGGACCGGTTTTTCCTCGGTCAGCCAGGATAGAAAAAGCGCGCACTTGGTGGTTTTTCGTGAGTTGAATCAAACGGAAACATGGACTACGGAAATTCCGTTGCTAAAAGCGCAGGATGCTAAAGTCACCATCTTGGGTGGCAAAGGCAGCGCCACTTACGAGAACGGCATCCTAAAAGCCACCATTCCGGATAAATTGCAGTATGTGTTTTTGAAGGTGGAGTGATGGGTTTTTATGAATAATACCCCAGCGCTTCATCGAGTGAAAGTGTGTCGTCGGGGCAGGCCTTTCGAAGTCGTTGGTCTTCGGTTACGAGTTTTAAGCCAAACATGCGAGCGAGCGCAATAAATCGAGCCTCGTATGCAGATAGGTTGTGATCGCAGGCAATTTTCAAAGTTTCCATTAGATCGACAGGATGAGTGTTAGATGGTGGAAAAATCGAGTTGGTATAAAGCTGAATTTCCAAGATCGTTGAGCGGGAAAAAAGTCCGGCGCGTTCATAGTTTCTGAGCGTGTTGGCGATTTCGATTTGCCACTATCAAATTGGATCAATTATACAAGTTCGCAAGCCAAACGAATTGCTGCAATCATGGAGGCGGGGTTGGCGATGCCATGGCCTGCGATGGCGAATGCGGTGCCGTGATCCGGGCTGGTGCGTGGTTTCGGAAGGCCTAGGGTGACATTGACGGCCTCGTCGAAATCTAACAATTTAAGTGGAATCAATCCCTGATCGTGATACATGGCGATGACGGCATGGTATTTTCCTTGAGCGGCGTCGCGGAAAATGGCGTCGGGTATGTGAGGTCCGGTGAAGGTGGCGATATCAAGCGAGTTCAGCGCAGCGATGGCCGGCGCGATGATGGTTTTTTCTTCGTTACCAAACGCACCGTTTTCTCCGGCGTGGGGATTGAGTCCGCAGACAGCGATTCTTGGTTCAGCTATGCTTCCTTTTTTTCTAACAAATTCTGCCGTGAGTTTGCCGATGGAGATGATGCTTTCTAGGGTGAGTAAGCGCGGGACATCGGCAATGCTGATATGGATGGTGGCGAGGCCGACGGTCAGGGTGGGTCCCATGAGAAGCATTCCGGTTTCGGTCAAGCCAAAGGCGTGGCTATAAAATTCTGTCTGGCCGGGAAATGGAAATCCGATCGATTGTAGGCCTTCTTTCGAAACGGGTCCAGTGACGACCGCCGCGGCGTTGGTTTCGCGTAGGCGGCGTGCTGATTCTTCAAGGGCATCCAGCGCGGCTTGGGCGGACTCGCGGGTGGGCTTTCCTGGTATCCCAGCAGAGCGGTCGCCGATCACATGGAAATCAAAGCCAGCAGGGAGCTGGCCGGAAGCGAGGGCGGTATCGATCACTTCTGGACCGATTCCAGCAGGGTCGCCAAGGGTGATAAGAATTTCGGGCACGGAATAGAGATGAACGTTGAAACGCGCGGCTGCAAGTTGGAAGCTTCGTCAGGATGTTGAGCGAGGAATTTAAAAATAGGTTCGGAGGGATTGCACGCCTTTACGGAGTGCGGGCATTGGAGAGGTTTGCCCAAGCACGCGTTGTCGTGGTTGGGATAGGTGGGGTTGGCTCATGGACGGTCGAGGCTCTGGCGCGATCTGGAGTGGGTAAAATCCGCATGGTGGATTTAGATGAAATTTGCATCACCAACGTGAATCGACAGTTGCACGCGATGGATGGTCAGATCGGTAAACAGAAGACAGCCGCGATGGAGGAGAGGGTTCGTGCGATCAACCCTCAATGTGAGATCGAGGTAATTGAAGGATTTTTCAACGAACGTTCAATAGAAGAAGTATTGGGTGGTGAGGTGAATGGCGTGATCGATGCGATCGATAGCATGCAGCACAAAGCCCTACTTGTAGCGGAGTGTCGAAAGCGCGGTCTGCCAGTGGTGGCTTGTGGTGGGGCTGGTGGACGACGTGATGCGACGCGGATCAGTGTGCGGGATCTGGCGTTTACTGGGAAAGATGCGCTGTTGCATCAGTTGCGAAAAAACCTGCGCAAAGACCATGGATTTGATGCGGTGCCGATGGGGTCGAAGCCCAAGGAGATGGGGATACGTGCGGTGTTTTCAGATGAGCCGCCCATCTATCCGAGCGGTGATGGCGAGCTTTCCTGTGAGAAACCCGAGGGCGCGGATATGCGTTTGAACTGCGCCACAGGCTACGGCACCGCAACGCATGTCACTGCGACTTTCGGGGTGGTGGCTGCGGGAGAGATGTTGAATTTGTTGGCTGAATAAGGCGAAATTTTATCAATTCCGTGCTTGGAATTTTCAGGTCCTGTTGTGGAGTCATGGCATGTCAGAAGATACCTATTCAACTACTATATCGCAACCTCCCATCATTCCTGTAACGATACCAGTTACGGATGATATTTCCAAGCACATGCAGGGTGTGGTTTATCCGCTGAAATTGAGTTTCAAGCTGATCGCTTTGACCACACAAGTCACCGTGACAGATGCAGCGGGACGTATTGTGGTTCACACCAATCAGAAATTTTTCAAACTGAAGGAACACGTCGATATATTCGCGGATCAATCAAGGGCATTGAAGTTGGCTGAAATCAAAGCGAACAAGGTGATCGATTGGTCGGCGAGATATAACTCGACTGATGCAGCAGGACAGGCAATTGGATCGGTGGGAAGAAAAGGCTGGAGATCGATCTGGAAAGCACATTACGAGGTTTTCAATCCGGAAGATAAAAATCCAGATTTTACGATCAGCGAGGAAAATCCTTGGACAAAGTTCATGGATGGACTTTTAGGTGGCGTTCCGATTCTAGGATTGTTCTCAGGATATTTTTTCCATCCGAAATATCTGGCAGTTAAAACTGACGGTACACCAGTCATGCGCTTGACCAAGCTCGCTGCGTTTTTCGAAGGAAAATTCCTCATCGAAAAATTGGATAACGTGAGTCCACGCGAGGAGCTGAATCTGATCCTGTCGTTTTTCATGCTGGTCATGCTTGAAAGACAAAGAGGATAGAGAGATTTATCCTTCTATATTTCTAACAGGCCTATCTGGTACTTAGCTGCCATAGAATCATGGGTAGCGAAAGTCAGGGACTCAACTTGGCATTGAGCAATGAGGGCACGATCAAATGGATCTCCGTGATGGGATGGAAGCTTGATCGATGCCTGGGCGTGTGCACCGGTGAATGGTAGAATCTGAATGCCATTTTCTGGTAAAAAATCGGTGAAATTTTCCGGAATGCGAAGTTTGCCTTTGGATGTTTTCAGTCCGATCTCCCAGATAGAAACTGCGCTAGCGAAAATTTCATTACGAGGATGAGAAATTTCTGCGCGTGCGGTTGGGTTAATGCGATTTGGATCGTCCATCCACCAGAGTAAGGTGTGGCTATCGAGGAGAATTCTCATGATCTAGAGCGTTAGGTTGTGCCAGGTTCGGCGACTTTGGCATGGGCTGAAGAAGGTTCGATGGACTCACCGGTCATGGATTCGATAAGTTCGGCGTCAGTTTCCCAGCAGTCGGCGCTCTCCCATATTTTTCCGGCGAGGAAACCGCCTTTGCGAGCTGGTTGTGGTGGGATGTATGGAACGAGTTTCGCCATGGGCTTGCCTGCTTTGGCGATGATGATTTCTTCCCCCTTAGCCGCCTGATCAACCAAACGGGAGAGATGGGTTTTGGCTTCTTGGATGTTTTTCATGTAATAAGTCTGGTCTGGTCTGGTTTACATGTCAAACTTCGATTTTGAAAACAAGATCGACGCTGGGCTGCGTGGAAAATAGGTTTTTGAGCGATTGATGATTGCGGCACTGGAAAAGTTTTTGGCGGAGGCGGGTTGGGTAGAGCGGTTCGAGGATGAGGCGCGGCTAATCGGTGGGCGTTTGGTTTCGAAGGTTCAGGAATTGAAGTTGGAGGGAGAAGACGAAATCACAGCGCAAGCAACGGTGTTGGGACAAAAGGTCGAGGCGGCATTTTGGCCACAAGGTGGGCAGATGTTGTTCGAGACGAGCTGCAGTTGTGAGGCTGGGGCATTTTGCGAACACGGCTTTGCGTTGATCGGTAAAATGGCGAAGACAAAACATCTGGAAAAATGTGTTGGACTGACGGCTAAGGAAGCGGTGGCTGTGGAGGTGGAAAAGAGAGAGATTGGGAAATTGGAAAATTGGGAAATTGAGGAATCTAATACATCCTCATTCGAATTGTTTGTTAGAAAAGATGCGGTGGATAAGGCGACGAAGTTGTTGTTGCAATCGATGGGACAGAAAGAACCGGAGCAATGGATTTTTGCAGAGGCGTTTGTGAACGACGGCAATCAAATCAGACCATTGGCTTCGGTAGGAGTTGTAGGAAGGACACCGCGGGAACAGCAGGCGATTCGTGAGTTGCGCGACGTTGGGTTGTCATCGATGCAAACCAATCCCGCATGGCGTTTCCTGCTCAGCATGAAATCGCGCACGGTCGAGGCGTCGGGTGAAAATGACAAATGGTTTCCTGATCCGGGCCGGGTTCCAGTGGATACTTTCTGGCACCAGTTTCGGGGTGAGTTTTCTGAAATGTTAGAAAATTCGGGATGGAAGATTAAATATGAAGAAGGAGTTGGTCATAAAGTTCACGATGCTGCTCCTGAAAAATGGTACACACGTCTAACAAGTGAGAGTGAGGATGACAAATATGCTGGCGATTTTTCGGATGGCGGATGGTTCAGTTTGTCGGTTGGATTCGATGTAGATGGAGAACGCTACGATCTGATGCCGATTCTTGCGGGCTTATTGAAACAGGATTTCTTGGAAGAAACCTTGGACAGGCCGAACCAGGGATTCGTGTATGCTCCCTTGCCAAACGGCGATGCGTTGAAATTGCCGATAGGAAGGGTGCGGCGGTTGCTTCAGCATTTATCGGCTTTGGTGGATCCGAAATTTTTTGGCAAGGCGCGGGTGCATGCTTTGGATGCGGCGGCGTTGGCAGGGTTGGAGGGTTTGGGAATTGAGGCGCCGAAAGGTTTGGCAAAATTGAAGCAGCGCTTGGAAAATTTCTCGAAAGTCGAGGAGATTGA
>JBILAN010000124.1:0-5222 GCA_044354135.1 Luteolibacter sp. | reverse complement strand
CTCCGCGGAACGATTAAAGAAGGTCTCGCTGATCTTTCCACTGGCTCGATGAGCGAGGATGATCAGCAGTTGCTGAAATTCCACGGCACCTATCAGCAGGACGATCGCGACCTGCGTGCGAACCGACGCAAGCACAAGTTGGATAAAGCCTACTCGTTCATGATCCGCATCCGGGTTCCGGGTGGTGTGGCGACTCCGCAGCAGTGGCTCGAAACCGATCGCATGGCCACGCAGTTCGCCAACGGCACGATCAAGCTCACCACGCGCCAGGCCTTCCAATTCCACGGCATCATCAAGTCGAACCTCAAGCGCACGATCAAGGAGATCAATCAAACCGCGATGGATACGATCGCGGCTTGCGGCGATGTGAACCGCAACGTGATGTGCAACCCGAATCCCTATCTCACTTCGGTTCACGCGGAAGTGCTGAAAGTTTCCCAACAGATTTCGGATCACCTCACGCCCGCAACCCGTGCGTATCATGAGATTTGGTTAGATGGTGAGAAAATCGAATCCAGTGAGGAAGAGGTCGAGCCGATCTATGGCAAAACCTACCTGCCACGGAAATTCAAGATCACCGTCGCGGTGCCGCCTTCGAACGATGTTGATATCTACGCGAACTGCTTGTCATTCATCGCCATCGTCGAGAAAGACAAGCTCGTTGGTTTCAACGTCGCTGTCGGCGGCGGCATGGGCATGACCCACGGTTCTGAGGAAACCTATCCTCGCCTCGCGGATGTCATCGGTTTCTGCACGGTCGATCAAGTCAACGACGTCGCGGAAAAAGTCGTCCTCGTGCAACGCGATTTCGGTTGCCGTACGGAGCGCAAACATGCGCGTTTGAAATACACCGTGGACGATCACGGCCCTCAGTGGTTCCTTGAAAAACTCAATGAATACCTCGGCTACAAGCTCGGTCCGGTCCGCGATTTCAAATTCGAGGATAACGGCGATCGCTACGGTTGGGTCGAAGGCGTGAATGGAAAATTCAACCTCACCCTTTTCATTCAAGGTGGTCGTGTGCTCGATACTCCAACTTACCCGATGCGCACCGGACTTCGCGAAATCGCGAAAATCCACGACGGAGATTTCCGCCTCACCGCGAACCAGAATCTGATGATCGCCAACGTTTCGCCTGAGAAACGTCCGGAAATCGAAAAGCTTCTTGAGCAATACGGTATTAAAGACAGCCACTTGAAAAGCGGCCTGCGTTTGAACTCGCTTGCCTGCGTGGCGTTGCCGACCTGTGCGCTCTCCCTCGCTGAGGCAGAACGTTACTTGCCAGAACTTCTAACCGAACTTGAAGAGGTCATCGAAGAGGCCGGACTGCGCCACGATGCGATCACGATCCGCATGACCGGTTGCCCGAACGGTTGTGCGCGTCCGTATATTTCCGAAATCGGTTTTGTGGGTCGCTCACCCGGTTGCTACAACGTCTACCTCGGCGGTGGTTTTGCAGGTCAGCGTTTGTCGAAACTTTACCGTGAAAATTTCCCCGGTAACGAAGTCAAATCGCTGCTCGCTCCCATCATCAAGCACTACGCCAAAGAGCGCAACGAAGGCGAGCGTTTTGGCGATTTCTGCATCCGCGCCGGCTACGTCAGCGCCACCGAACAAGGCAAGGATTTCCACAAGAACATCAAAGCGGAAGCGCGGAGCTAAAAGAAAAATTAACCACGGATAAACACAGATGAACGCAGATAAGAAAATGGATTTTTGGAAATCCACGCTTCGGCTCTTGGTTAATGGTATGGCTACCTACCATTCCTTCTTTATCCGTGTCCATCCGCGTTCATCCGTGGTTCTCCATAATTATTGATTCATAACCAACCATGCTCGCCGTGAAAACCACACCTGAAGCCGATCCCGCACAGCTCTCCGCTGAGCTTGCGAATCTGCGCGTAGGTCAGCGGCTTGAATTGCTTTACCAACGCTTGGGTAACCACCTTGTCGCGAGCACCAGCTTCGGCCTGCAAGCCGCTGTGATGCTTAAGCTCATCCACGATCACGCGCCGAAAATCCCCGTCGTCTTCATCGATACCGGATTCCTGTTTCCCGAGACCTACCGCTACGCCGAAGAGTTGATGGAAAAATTTCCGCTCGATTATCGGGTCTATCATCCAACGATCTCCGCCGCGCGCATTCAGGCACTGTGGGGAAATCTCTGGGAAAACGGCAAAGAAGGCGCGGATCGCTACGCGCTTCTAACAAAAGTCGAGCCGATGAACCGCGCCCTCCGCGAGATCGGCGGCGATGCCTGGATCAGCGGCCTGCGCCGCTCTCACTCCGATACACGCCAGGATCGTAATTTCGCCGAACAGCAGAAAAGAACTCTCAAAGTTTACCCCATCCTCGATTGGGCCGACGCACAGGTGGATCTGTTTTTTCATCAACACCAACTTCCCCGTCATCCCCTCGCCGAGCAAGGCTACGTCACCATGGGTGATTGGCACAGCACCAAACCCTCCGAAGACGGCACCGCCAACGGCACCCGCTTCAATGGCGAGAAATTTGAGTGCGGTCTGCACTTGGAATCCACAACCTCGGATTTCCAGATTTAGTAAGCTTGGAGCGCACGCGGCACCGCATCCTTATGGGTCACTTTACACCAAAATGGATGCAGTGGGATGGATCGAGAATGTTACTTAAAAAGTCGTCTGCTGATTATTTCTCACATTGTAGGGCTGCGTCTTCTCTGCAACGGCGGCGGTGTGTATGGAGATGGACCCCTTTGCGATTTCGTCGAGACCTTCACGAGCCCATTCTTCGATGAGTTTTCCTTTTTGAAGCGCTGCCCAATTCCAGCGGGTGAACTGTTCTGAGGACGCACGGATTTGTAGGGTGGTCTTGAGAGTCCGAGCGTTCTCAAAATCCGCTATACATCATGTTCGCTAAGGCGAGCGTTAGAGCGGGTATGGCAAAACCATACTTTTGATTCATTAACTTGTTAATATTATTTTTCATAGGGCGACTCAAAATATAAATCTACTGTTCTGTGTCGACCGCGTTGTTGTAATAGAAAGTAATACAAGTAATGATAATGATTACACATGAATATGATACAATTTTTCCTAGTCATTAACAAAGATATAAAAATCTAACTGTTAGGTATTTCCGAAACCGAATACATGTAATGATGGTATTAGATTTAATAAGACGCATCCGCTTGCTGGAGGAAAAGCAATCGAATAGCCAACTGATTTGGCTGCCACTGAAATATTTTAGCTTTCGCTCGCCTCACTTTGAATTTAAATAAATAGATATGAAGTCAAATTCTCTCATCTGTAGTTTGTCCGCCTTGTTTGTTTTAAGTATTTGCCAAGTTCGTGCGGCAGAAAAGAAGCAAGATAAGGTCTGGATCGATCCAAAAGTCGCGCTGAGTGAAGATCCGGATTTTTCGATCCAAGGAGAATATGGAAGTGTAAAACCAGAGGGTGCCAGTGATGGGGTTCAGGTTGTCGCGCTGG
Source organism: Luteolibacter sp. (assembly GCA_044354135.1). Classification (GTDB taxonomy): domain Bacteria; phylum Verrucomicrobiota; class Verrucomicrobiia; order Verrucomicrobiales; family Akkermansiaceae; genus Luteolibacter. The sequence goes on along the minus strand of JBILAN010000124.1, from coordinate 1,755 downwards.
GTGGTGGAACGTTTGATGCCTACGTGTTAGAAGGAGGATTGCCGGGCTTGGGTTGGACTCCTGATAAAAAGCGCACCGTTCTTAAAGGCACACGTCAGGAAGATAAAATCGTTTTTGAAAGTGCCGACAAATCGATCACGGCAACGATCCAAGGCGGTAACTGGATTCTAATAGATAAGGATGGCAAGAAATCGGAACTGCCGCGCATTGAGCGCAAGAGTCCAACCTTGGGGGTAACACCGCCGAAGGATGCGGTGGTTTTATTTGATGGAAGTTCGGCAGAGCAGTGGGAAAAGGGAAGAGTCGAAAATGGTTTGCTCGCTTCGGGTTGCACCTCGAAACAAAAATTTGCCAGTTATCGTCTTCACCTTGAATTCCGCACGCCGTATAAGCCCACCGCTCGAGGACAGGGGCGGGGCAATAGCGGCATCTATCATAGTGGTCGCTACGAAACCCAGATTCTCGACTCCTTCGGGCTCGATGGAAAAGACAACGAGTGCGGTGGGATTTATTCGATCTCAAAACCGCGCCTCAACATGTGCCTGCCACCCCTTGCTTGGCAGACCTATGATGTCGATTTCACTGCCGCCAAATTCGATGCCGAAGGCAAACGGACCACATGGCCGCGGATCACGGTGAGGCTCAATGGTGTGCTCGTGCATGAAGATTTAGAACTCGGCAAGGATCTGACTACCGCAGCGCCTGTCAAAGGCCCGCTCACTGGTCCCGAGGGTCCGGTCAACCTTCAGGACCATCAGAACCCGGTTTTTTTCAGAAACATCTGGATCGTGCCGGTGAAGGATTGATCCGGTAAAAAGTTGTCATCAAAAACGATGCTATCTTGAGAGAGCGGATATTCCTTCGCTCCAAAGCATGATGGCTGAGTCGTGTGAAATGGGATTTTTCCGTATCGGGTCGATTTCAGCTGGCAGGGTCGTGCCGACTTACCTAAGGTGCTGCATCTTTTAACGACTCCAAACCTTATGAACATCGCAGAAAACATGGTTGCCACGATTGGCAACACCCCACTGATTCGCCTCAACCACATCACCAAAGGTCTCGAAGCTGAGATCTGCGTGAAGGCAGAATTTTTCAATCCACTCTTCAGCGTCAAAGATCGTATCGGTAAATCGATGATCGAAGCCGGTGAGCGCGAGGGGAAACTCAAGCCAGGTGGTCTCATCATCGAGCCAACTTCTGGAAATACCGGAATCGCTCTCGCATTTGTCGCACGTTCGAAAGGTTACCGCTGTATTCTCACGATGCCGGAGAGCATGTCGGTTGAGCGTCGCGTTTTACTTCGTTTGTTAGGTGCGGAAATCGTTCTCACCCCTCGTGCCAGAGGCATGGGTGGAGCGATCGCAATGGCGAAAAAGCTCATCGAAGAAAATCCAGGTTCATACGGTCCAAGCCAATTTGATAATCCAGCCAATCCACAAGTTCACCGCGAAACCACCGCCGAAGAAATCTGGCGCGACACCGATGGAAAAATCGATGCGTTTGTCGCAGGTGTCGGCACAGGTGGAACCATCACAGGAGTTTCCGAAGTTTTGAAATCACGTTGCGCAATGAAAACATTCGCCGTCGAGCCAGCAAATAGTCCGGTCATTTCGGGTGGTCAGCCAGGACCGCACATGATTCAGGGAATCGGTGCTGGTTTCATTCCAGGAAATCTTAACGTGAAAATCATCGACGAAGTGATTCAAGTCACCAACGAAGATGCTTTCGCAACTGCTCAAGCTCTTGCGCAAGAAG
>JBILAN010000123.1:0-5243 GCA_044354135.1 Luteolibacter sp. | reverse complement strand
GTGGTTTCACCGTTGATTGCGTTGATGAAGGATCAGGTGGATGCGTTGCAAGCGCGAGGGATTGGAGCGACGCTGATCAATTCGACCTTGTCGTGGCCGGAGCAGAAGGAGCGGTTAGATGGGATGCGGCAAGGTGAGTATAAATTGGTATATGTGGCGCCAGAGAGGTTCCGAGCGGAGAGTTTTTTGAGGGCCTTGGAAGGGGTGGAGGTTTCTTTATTTGCGATTGATGAAGCGCATTGCTTATCGCAGTGGGGGCATGATTTTCGGCCAGATTATATGCGGCTTGGGAAGGCATTAGAGAAAATTGGTAGACCGCAATGCGTTGCTTTGACAGCGACAGCGACACCGATAGTTCGGCAGGATATTCTGACGGTATTGGGTTTGCGGGAGCCATTTGAACGAGTGAGTGGATTTTCCCGTCCGAATCTTTCTTTAACGATCACAGCGGTGGATAAGACGGCGCAGAAAGATGAGCGCATCAAAGCGGTAATTGGGGCACACAAGACTGGGATTATTTATTGTGCGACGCGTAAAAAAGTGGATTTGGTATCGGAAACCTTGGCAAGTTGGGGTGTGAATTGTGTTTCCTATCACGGAGGGATGACGGATGAGGAGAGGGCCAAGGCACAAGAAATTTTCATTTCAAAAAAAGTGGATATCGCGGTGGCGACTAATGCCTTTGGGATGGGGATAGATCGAGGAGATGTTCGATTTGTGATTCATTATGAAATTCCCGGAAGTGTTGAGGCTTATTATCAGGAAGCGGGGCGCGCGGGGCGGGATGGCGAGGCGGCGGTGTGTGAATTACTTTTCAATTATGCGGATACAAGGACGCAGGAATTTTTTATTGATGGTGCGAATCCATCGCCGGTTACGGTCCGGCAAATCTATCAATATTTATTGAACGATGCGGATGGGAATCACGAGGTGTTCCGTACTTTGGAGGAAATGGCAGATCATGCGGATGTGAAGAACTCCATGGCGGTTGGGAGTGCCCTAGGGATTTTGGTGCGTGGCCGTTTTATAGAGCGATTTGATGTGAAGGGAAAACGGATGCGTGGTACGCGTTTGTTGCAGCCGAATCTTCTAACAAGAGATATCGATTTGGATGAGGAGGCAATGGAGAAAAAGGATTTGCGTGATCGGGAGAAGTTGCGGGCGATGGTGGAGATGTGTTATGCGCGGACGTGTCGGCAGCAGTGGATCTTAAATTATTTTGGTGAGGAAAACGCGGGGACTTGTGGAAACTGCGATGTTTGCCGAGAGCGCAGTGCGGGGGATTTCCGTAAGCCGACGGCTGAGGAAAAACTTGTGGTTCAGAAGGCGTTGGCGGGAGTTGCGCGGATGTCACAACGCAACAGCTCAGGTTGGGAGGGGCGTTATGGTCGTGGGCGGATCATTCAGATGTTATCTGGGAGTAAATCGCAGGATATTTTGAACAATCGCTTAGATCAACTGACGACGTATGGGGTTTTATCTGATAAAACTACGGGATATTTAAATGCGTTGTTTCGATCTATGGCGGAGGAATCTTTGGTGATTACTCAAACGGGAGAATATCCATTGATGACGCTTTCAGAGAGAGGTGAAGCGGTGATGAAAGGTGAGGTGGAATTCGAGTTGCGTTGGCCGGATGAAGTTGCAAAGCCGCAGGGTTTGGAGGAGAGAGAATTTGATCCTCAACTGTTTTCGATGTTGAAAGATCTACGGTTCAAAATTTCCAAACGAGCTGGAGTGCCTCCTTACGTGGTTTTTTCTAACAAAATTTTAGAATCGCTTACGAAATATATGCCAACCAGCACTGAACAGGCGTTGGAAATTTCGGGTATTGGAGAGGGGAAGGCTGGGAGTTATTTGCCAGCTTTTTTAGAGATGATCAGAACGTATCGAGCGATGAGGTGATTTCTCCGCGAGGGGTTCAACGATGGCTGCACGCTTGGGAATATCAGGATTGGTAGGCGTAATTTCTGCAGAAGTTTGAGGAATATCCGCTGGAATGGATGGTTCGCTCTCTTCATTAATCTTGTATTTTGCGGTTTGAGTGTCTTCCTAATCCAGTTTTTCGTAAATTTTCACCCCATCCCGGATCAGGGCAATAGTGATGAGAAAAATCAAGATAGGACCGCAGATCGCACACTTGTTTTTAGTGGTTTCAGGAAAGGTAGGGCTCTCTCATGAGGATACAGAGCTGCCCTGGATGGGTTGGACATAATCAGAGTCGATCATTGCAGTGGGGTCAAAATCAGCTGGCCAATCCTCGAAATGAGCGCCGATGTATCCCCATATTATTTTGGGAAAAACGGTCATACAGCGAAATCTTTAAGAAGCCAAAATCTTCAGCTTTTAGAGCTCCGATGACGGGTCGGAGGATTTTGGTGCAAAATGCCAAGTCCTAAGTAAATGAACCTAGAGCGAATTTTTTTTTTAAAAAATTTATCCGGGGCATAGTAGCAATTTTAATTTAATTACAGAAAACCTTATTTTCAGGATGTTTGCAACACATGAGGTAATTTATTCAGAACTTTCGGGTTAGCGTGCTATTGACCTTGACGGAGTGCGGTGGGTGTAGACCCTATTCCTCGACAATCCATACAATATGACATTTCATACTTCTTTGCTACCAACTGCAAAATCGCTCATCGGTCGGTTTTCTCTAATCACCACCATCATCTTAACTTCTTTTTCGGGAGTCATGCTTGCGCAGGATTATGAAGGTAAAAAAATCAGTGAGGTGTCGATTCGCTTTGTGGGATCGAAAACGGTTGATGAAGCAAGGTTGCGTAACTTGATGCTTACTAAAGCGGGGACCGTTTATCGCGCTGAAAATTTAGATAATGATATCAAGACCTTATTTGAATCCGGATTGATCGATGATGTTAAGTTTCTTGCTGAAGCGGCTGGAGAGGGTGTTCGCGTGATTGCTCAGGTGCAAACTCGTCCTGCAATCAATGGAGTTGGATTTGTTGGAAATACGATTTTTTCCGAGCAAAAATTAGCAAAGGAAACCAAGTTGAAATCTGGTGGCACGATGAGTGATGCGGAGATTCTTGAGGCACGTCAAAATCTAGAGAAGTATTATCAAGGTCATGGTTATCCGGACGTGATCATTTCACATCGGACACAAGAGACGGGTCAGCAAGGTTTAGCGGATTTGATTTTTGTTATTGATGAGGGCGCAAAGAATGAAGTTCGCGATATTCGTTTTGAGGGTAACTCGGTCTTTACGACTGCAGAGTTGAAGAAGGAAATGAAAACCAAGGAGAAGGGTTGGTTCTCATGGCTTACAAAATCCGGCCGTTTCGAATCGACTACCTTGGATGAAGACTTGGATGCGGTATTGGATTATTATCGTAGCAGAGGTTATCTACGTGTCAGTAGCCCGGGAATTCGTCGTGATCCCGTGAAGGATGGTCGTGTGGATTTGGTGATCGAAATTTCTGAGGGTGATAAATACAGCGTTTCTGGAATTAGTTTTGGAGAGATGTCTGTATTTAAATCTGAGGAGTTGTATCCTTCGATGACCCTGAATGGTGGCGATGCATACTCATCCACGAAAATGCGTGAGGATATCAAAACGATTCGTAGTTTTTATGGTTCAAGGGGTTATGCGGATGCGGTTGTTTCCCCAGACATTAAAGATGCGGGTCCGAATCAGGTTTCGATCAAGTATCAGATTACTGAGGGTTCCCGTTATCGTGTGGGCCGAGTAAACATTCAAGGTAACTCTAAGACTCAAGATAAGGTGATTCGTCGTGAACTTCCGTTGAATCCGGGTGATTGGTTCAATACCGTTGAATTGGAGACGACGAAAGCCCGTTTGAAAAACCTCCAGTATTTCAGTGATGTCCAGGCGAACGGTTCACCAGCCAGCAATGGTTATCGTGATATCAATGTTTTGGTTGAAGAGCGCAATACGGGTTCCGTTGGTGTGGGTGTGGGTTTTAGTTCCATTGATAACGTGGTGGGATTCCTTACGCTTGAGCAAACCAATTTCGATATCACGAATCCATGGAATTTTACCGGTGGAGGTCAACGCTTTGGAATGAATCTTCGGGCTGGTTCAGAACGCAGTGAATTCACGCTTTCATTGGTTGAACCATGGTTCATGGATCGCAAGCTTTCACTTGGTGGTGAGCTATTCTATCGTCAGTCATCCTACTTCAGTGATGTTTATGATCAGACTAACGTGGGTGCTTCGGTTTTCTTGCGTAAGCCGTTGAGTGAGAAATCATCGATCAAACTCGCATATTCGTTAGAAAATATCACTGTGGATGTAGACTCCACAGCTTCAGCTGTTTTCAATGCCTCAGTTCCTTCGGGCGACTTTGTTCGCAGTGCATTGACTCTCAGTTATCTTTACGACAGTCGTGATAGTACGATCACCCCACGTAAAGGTGAGAAGTTAGATGTTTCGTTTGCCTTTGCCGGATTGGGTGGCGATGTGGAAACTATCACTCTTTCGACGCAAGGATCGAAGTATTGGAATCTCAAATGGGATACGATTCTCTCACTCAATGGTGAGGTTGCATTTGTGGATTCGATCAATGGCGATGTGCCGATTTTCGAACGAATGTTCTTAGGTGGAGGTAGAACGTTGCGTGGTTTCGAATTCCGTGATATCGGTGGTGATCGCGATGTCCCATCAGGAGAAGTATTGGGTGGTCAGTCATTGGCCTTCCTTACCACTGAATACACAGTGCCTGTTATTGAGAACATCCGTGCCGCTGTCTTCTATGATATGGGATTTGTAAATTCAGGTTCATGGGACATTAGTCCACAGGATGTTTATACCGATATTGGTATAGGTATTCGTATTCAGCTGCCTATCAGTCCTGTGCCGATTGCTCTGGATTATGCCGTGCCGGTAAGTTCGCCTGACAGTGATGCAGACCAAGGTGGTCAGTTCAACTTCTACATGAGCTACGAATACTAATATATTCTGTATGCCATCATTGATCGTTCTAGCAGCGGGAATGGGGAGTCGTTACGGCGGCTTGAAACAACTCGATCCCATGGGGCCGAATGGAGAGACGGTTCTTGATTACTCGGTATATGATGCGATTCGTGCTGGGTTCAATCGTGTGATTTTTGTGATTCGCGAAGATTTCGCGGAGGCATTCAAGTCGGGTATCGGTGAGCGTTTCTCGAAGCTTATCCAAGTGGACTATGCCTATCAGCGCTTGGATGATTTGCCGGCGCCGTTTTCCCCGCCAGAGGGTCGGACTAAACCCTGGGGAACA
>JBILAN010000122.1:0-5251 GCA_044354135.1 Luteolibacter sp. | reverse complement strand
TTGGCACTTACAAAGCGCCGCCACGTTTTCTCTCTTCGTTGACTCTTGATTGTTAAATAGTAGGCTATTCCATGCCTGTTAAACTGATCATTCCTAATGATGGTCTTCATCACATGAAGTTAAGGACTAAGTTGATCGGTTGGTTTCTAAAATCTCTTCAGTCCGAATGGGCGGGGATTACGAGAACCTCATTGAACTGCTTCATTTTATGGACCCTTTTTGATCTGCAATTTGATACTTCAATCATTTATAACATGCCTGCAGTCCATGCATTAAGCGGAGGGGTGTGGCCAGCGCCTCCATACGAATTTTATGAAGTGAGTCCTGAATTGTATCCATGGTCGCTCGCATGGAATTTTTTTGTAATTTCTTCGTTAGCATCCGTGGTTGCAATCTTTGATACGTGGATATTCACCCGCGATGTGAGAGGTAAGTGGAGAATGAGATTTGCGGTTTGTATGTTCGCGACCATTCTTAGCGGATGGAGTATCCTATCACTCAAGGCTGAATCGGGTGTGATCCCAGGACTTGAAAATCGAATCAAAGAAGAGCGATATTGGTGGCATCGTGGAGCAGATCAAGATGATTACAATTCTACCCAGCGCGAATATCGGCTAAGATACCATCGTGAGAGAGTTGAATATTTTGAAGGTAAACTTCGCGAGATTCGAGGTAAACAACGACGAGATAGAAAGTGATTAATTGTGAAATCGGAATTAGCTCTTCGCGTTTAATCAAATCGCTATCACCTGCAATAACCGCTGACTCTCATTCCAACGAATGATTTTTTCATCAGCCGTGATAAGAGGGATTCCCAGCGTCATTGCGGTTGCTACGATGATGCGGTCAGCTGGATCACCGTGAAAATCTATCAAGCGACTGCTCGCGATGCAAATTTCAGGTGTTAGAGGACTTAAGGAAACCGGGGATTCAAGGTTTTCTTTAAACCAGCTGGCTTCGTCCGGCTTTAGTTCTAATCGACCCTTCATCGATAGCATCGAGACCTCCCAAATCGAGATGGATGATACCACAGCAGCACCCGAAAAATTCTCAAGCGTTCGAGCGCGTGAATCTCCGGCTGACATCCACACCCAAGCGTGGGTATCTAAAACAGCAGCAACTAGGGATTCAATGTTAAGCATCCCAAGATTCTCCTGTGTTAAAAATATCGCCAGAAATCAAAGTCGTGCCCTTTGACCGTCCAAAGATTTTTCCAGAATGACCTTGAGAAATTGGAATCAGCTCCGCAGCGGGACGTCCGTGGCGGGTGATGGTGATGCGGGATTTTTCCTTCTGCACCTTTTCAATGATTCCTAGGCACTTGGCCTTGAATTGGGTAACGGTGATGTCCATGAAATGACCATAGTCATACTATAGTCATTTTCAAGGAGATTTTCATAATTTCCGCTCATCCAATCGTCCCTCCGCATAGGCAGTGAAGACTTTTAAAATCTCATCGCGGACCAGACGGAAGACGGCGAATTGTTCTTCTTCGGTGCCCGTGGCGTGGGCGGGATCGTAGAAGGGCCAGTGGTGGCGATTCATCTGTCCAGGGAACATCGGGCAGGCTTGGTCGGCGTTGCCGCAGACGGTGATGACGGTTTCCACCTCATCATCGAGGAAAAGATCCATGTGCTTCGAGAGATGGCCTGTAGTATCGATTCCGATTTCTTCCAACGCGCGGATGGCAAGGGGATGAACGTATCCAGCGGGTTTTGATCCGGCGCTTTCGACGCGAAAATTTTCACCCAATGCGCGACGCAGAATGGCTTCGGCAAGGTGGGAGCGGCAGGAATTTCCGGTGCAGAGAATGAGAATGGCGGGTGGTTTCATGGAGTTGACTCTGGTTTGTGACTGATTCGATAGAGAGGGATGGCAATGATGGCACCAATGATGGTTGCAACGGGGTAGAGCCAGATGTGTTCGAAGTTCCAACTGACTAAGGCTGGACCCAGCGAACGCGCGGGATTCATCGATGCGCCACAAATCGGTCCGGCGAACATTGCTTCGAGTCCCACTATGGAACCGATCGCAATCGCTGCAGTGATGCCTTTTTCCTTCGCGCCATGTGACACGCTTAGGATCGTGATCATGAGGATGGCGGTTAGAATAATTTCCAGAAAAAAGCTCTGGGATGGATCGCCTGAAGGAAGCGTCATGCCGAGTGATTCGGAGGCAGGAAACAAAAGTTTCAGCAATCCGCTTGCTGTTAGGGCACCCAGCATCTGAGCCGTGATGTAACCGAATAAATCCTTGGCGGGAAAACGACTCGCAATCGCAAAGCCGATCGATACCGCTGGATTGAGATGCGCGCCACTGGTGTCTCCAAATGTGTAAATCATTGCAGCTACGACCAAACCGAAGGTCAGAGCCACACCCGCGTGACCGATCACTCCGCCGGAAATTTCATTCACAACGATCGCGCCCGTTCCCGCGAAGACGATAACGAAGGTGCCGAGAAATTCTGCGATTAACCGATGCTTCATGATCTAACAGCAATTAGGTCCGCAACAGGAATTCTTTCCACCTAGCGCAGGAAGTCGGGTCATGGCAGGGAGTCCGCAGAGCTCTGGAGCTAGGCACTCGGTATGTTTGTGGGCGAGTTCAAGGATGACGGCTTCGTCGGTGATTTCGTGGTCGCGGATGGTGTATTGGGAAATGACCTGATCCTCATATTCGATTTCCACCGGCACGCTATCGTCGGGAAGCACGGATTTGCCTTTTTCCAAAATGCCCGCCATTTTTCCGGTTTCGATGCGATGATCATAATCCTCACCAACCCAGATCTGGAGTTGGCAGGTTTGCGTTTCACGTCGTGTTCCACCACAATCGAGAAAGGTTTTATGCACGTGACCGATTTCGGTGACGTGGAAGGAGAGAGGAACGGCATCGCCTTCGGGAAGACGGATGCGGAAATGGCGTTCCGAATACTCGGAGAGGAGGGATTTCAGTTCGGAAAGTTTCATGATCGGGTTGGGTCAGTGTTTCAAAGGTTTGGCGAGTTTGATCGGGCCAGGGCAGCAACTACTCTCGCGATCGGCGAGCCGGGCCTCGGCTTTTTCCATGTCGGATGCGTGGTCGATTATTTCGGGAAGAGTCGCGATGATTTTAGTGAGCAGCGGAAGGTGGGTCCTGTTGATGCGGAAGTAAGTCCACTTGCCGCATTGCTCGCTATCGAGCATTCCGGCCTTGCGGATGATCTGCACGTGACTAGAAACCGATGACTGCGGCATTTCCAAAATATCCGCAAGTTCACACACGCATAGGGCTCTATCTTTCACAAGACGGACAATGCGCCAGCGGGTGTTGTCAGCAAGCGCTCGGAAAAAGGAAGGGGCGGTATTCATCGTGATGGAAATTATCGTAACGACTATTTTCGTTATGTAAAGTGATAACATGGCTAGAGTTTTTCAGTCTTTTCGGAGAATTATCTGGTTTCCAAGTTCCATCTACCTGTTTAAATTAACTGAGTTTCAGGTGATAAAACGATCCCTAAGAGTTGCCTTTGTTTACTTCATCTCGTCAGCCACGATTTTGGCCGACTGGAGAGATGATGTTGGCTTTACGCGCCTCCAATCGATAGTTGGGGGTGATTTGCCAACAACGGTCGGCGACGGATTTACCCAAGTTGAGGCGCAAGACAGCGGCAGCAACTACATGCCCAACACACAACAGGCGATCTTTCAGGGCAAAACCTTTGTCAATAAAACCAATACATCCTCAACCACTAGCAATCATGCTAATAACGTCGCGACTTTTTTCTACAGCACATCAAGTCTTCTTCCCGGAACTTCGGCGACAACGGTGGATGTTTATTCTGCGGATCACTGGCTCTATGCAGGTTTTTTAAAAACCGGCACCACGAATGAGCCAGCTATTGAGAGCAGAGCGATTCAGAATCATAGTTGGATTGCTACGAGTGGTGACACTGCTTTCTTTGAAGAGGTCAATCAACGGCTTGATTTCGCAATCGATCGCGATGGTTTTGTTTCCGTTGTGGGTGAAAACAACGGTAGCAGCACCACTCTTCCAAAGTTGTTAGGTCAAGGCTATCATACGATTGCTGTGGGTAGGACAGACGGGTTGCACAGCTACAGCACAACCACGATAGATGGCACAGGTCGGATCAAGCCTGATCTCGTCGCGCCAGCTTCGTTCACAAGTTTTTCAACTCCGATGGTCGGCAGTGCGGCAGGTATTCTTTACGAGAAACTTCAAGCCAGTCCTTATTCACTCAGTGGTGCGGATTTGCCTCGCACGATCAAGGCCATGTTGATGGCATCGGCTCGTAAGGATACGGTTACTGGATGGGATAACACGACCACACGACCACTTGACGATATCTATGGAGCAGGTGAGCTTAACATTTATCATGCATACATGATTCTCAGTGCGGGTAGGGTGTCGTCAGGAAACTCACAGCATGGTCAACGCGCATGGGCGGCCGAATCGATCACTTCGAGTGCAACCCAAAGTTACTTTTTCACCATTCCAACCGGCGCTCCATCCACTCCATTTTGTACGGCTCTTGTTTGGCATCGTGTCATTACCGATAACTTGGGCGGCCCAGTCAACTGGGGTAATCTGACTACCAGCATGGCAAATTTGAACTTGAGTCTCTATCATGCCACAGGAACGACTCGTGGATCTCTTGTTAAACAAAGTTCCAGTACGGTGGACAATGTCGAGTTGATCTATCAAGCGGCTCTCGCGCCAGGTGATTATGAAATCGTTATTTCCAGCGATACTGCAACTATGACTCCTTACGCGCTGGCATGGCATAGTCTCCCTATGGTTAGAGTCATTGCGACCACCGCACAAGCCAAAGAGATCGACGGTCAAGATGGCGTCCTTACGTTCACCCGAACCGGTGACACGGCGTATCCACTTTATGTCCCCATCACGGTCACAGGAAATGCTCTTACTGGAACTCATTACCAATCACTTCCGAGCAGCCTGACCATTCCGGCGGGACAAACATCTGCAACTCTATCTATCGACCCTATCCCTGATGACACGGCGCAAGGTGATCGATCGGTCACGGTCACCATCGCATCCGATTTTGGTATTGTCAGTGATTCCTCATCACCCGGTACGATCACCATCAAGGATAAACCCGGAGACGATTGGAAATTTAATACCTTCTCTATGGCTGAGCTTGCGGATTCAGCCATTAGTGGTAACAACGCCGATCCGGATGGCGATTCCATAGCAAATCTTCTTGAGTATGCATTAAATATGAATCCCAAGG
>JBILAN010000052.1:0-17431 GCA_044354135.1 Luteolibacter sp. | reverse complement strand
TTGCTGTGCGGACTTTGATGACCTTCTTATCAAAAATGGTCTCAACCGCTTGTTTGATTTCGAGCTTATTGGCGTTGCGATCGACTTCGAGAACGACCTCATTGTTCTGCTCTTGAAGCAGTGAGGCTTTTTCACTAAGGCGGACGTTTTTGATGACCTGGTAAATGTCTTTCATGGTCGTAAGGTTTCTATCGTTAAAGGGTTATACAGTGCGCTGAGCGAGGGTTGAGACAGCATCACCCACTAGGATGATGACTTTAGCGAGGAGCAGTTGCTCAACGTTAACGTCGGTTGCAGTAACCAACTGAGTCCAAGCGGCATTGCGTGCGGCCAGCTTGGTGTTGTCGTCGAAGTTACCAACAAGGAGGACCTTGCGATCGGCTTGGGTGATCTCGTTAACTGCGGCGACGAAAGATTTGGTTTTTCCATCTGCGATAGCGAAGGAGGGAACTGTGAAGATTCTTTCAGCACGGGTCAGGTCACCGAGCACGCGGCGGAGAGCGAGTTTACGAACCGACTTAGGAACGCTTTTTGCGTATGAGCGGTGACGTGGGCCGAAGACAACACCACCACCGACGAAAATCGGCGCACGTTTGTCACCGTGACGGGCGTTACCGGTGCCTTTTTGTTTGTAGATCTTTTTATTATTACCACTGACTTCACCACGAGTTTTGGTGTGTGCCGTGCCTGAGCGGCGGTTTGCACGATAAGCGGTGATAAGGTCATGGACTGCCTGGCGTCCTTTGTCCTCGCCGATGAGGACGAGGTTTGCGGAGGCGGCATCTGCTGCTGTGAAGGCTTTAGCTGACATGGCGGAAAGTTTCAGTTAGAAGGTTGTGAATATTGCGATTGATCGGCTTACTTTTTCTTAGCAGCACGGATCGTTAGGTAGGAGCCTTTGGCGCCTGGGACGGAACCGGAAACAAGGATGACACCGTCTTCCTCGCGCACGGCGATGACTTTAAGATTTTGCACGGTCGATTTGGTGGTTCCCATGTGACCTGGCATTTTTTGGTTTTTCCAAACGCGACCTGGAGTGGATCCAGCGGCGATGGCGCCAGAGCGACGGTGCATCATGTGACCGTGTGCCATTGGTTGACCCCCGAAGTTGTGGCGTTTGACAACACCTTGGAAACCGCGACCGATCGTATTACCGATGACATCGACATATTGACCAGCGGTGAAGATAGCGAGGCCGGGATGTTCAGAAGGAACTTCGGTGCCGTTTTCAAAGCGGAATTCCTGGACGCGGCGTTTCGGAGCGGAGCCTGCTTTCTTGAAGCGAGCGAGGTCCGGTTTGTTGACGCGGAATTCTTTTTGATCGTCAAAACCAACCTGAAGAGCGGTGTAACCGTCGGTTTCAGGAGTTTTGGTCTGAAGGATGGTGTTGCCCTTCACGTCTATGACGGTGACAGGGATGCTGGAGCCCGCTTCTTTATCGAAGATGCGGGTCATGCCGATTTTTTTGCCGATGAGTCCTAGTGACATAGAGATTAGAAATTTGAGATTTGAAATTTAAGATGCGGGGCCAGAGCAATGTTAGATGCGGATGGTGATGTCGACACCTGCTGGCAGGTTGAGTTTTTTAAGTTCATCAACAGTGCGAGCGGTAGGATCGACGATATCGAGAACGCGTTTGTGAGTGCGGATTTCGAATTGTTCAGCGGACTTTTTGTTGACGTGAACCGAACGGTTAACGCTGAATTTTTCGATGCGGGTAGGAAGCGGAATAGGACCAGCGACACGTGCGCCAGTGCGTTTTGCGGTCTCCACGATTTCAAGAGCCGAGCGATCGATGGCACGATGGTCGAAAGCACGCAGGCGGATCCGGATTTTCTGAGCTGACATGGGATTGAGGTGGTGGTTGGTTGTGAGATGTTTGTTAGAAGATTATGCAACGCGGTCGATGGCAATTTCCTCGACGATGTTGTTGGGGACTTGTTCGAAGTGAGAGGGTGTCATGGAGTAGGAAGCGCGACCCGATGAGAGGGTGCGAACGGCTGTGGAGTAGCCGAACATTTCCTTGAGAGGGACATTTGCGCTGACGACGGAGAAAGAGCCTTTGGACTCCATGTGTTGGATCTGTCCGCGGCGGCGGTTGAGGTCACCCATGACGTCGCCTTGGTAGTCGTCCGGAGTGGAGACTTCGACGGCCATGATGGGCTCGAGAAGGATCGGGCCTGCTTTTTTGAAAGCGTCACGCATCGCGAAAATGGATGCCATGGTGAAAGCGTTTTCGTTGGAATCGACGTCGTGGTATGAACCGTCGAGGATATCGACATGGACATCGATGACCGGGTAGCCGGCGATGACGCCGTTGGTGGTCGCTTCGCGGCAGCCTTTAATGCAGGCGTTAATGTATTCTTTCGGAATGGAGCCACCGACAGTTTTGTTTTCAACGGTGATCCCCTTCCCTGCCTCGTTAGGCTGGATCTGAAGGATGACGTGGCCGTATTGACCGCGGCCGCCGGATTGTTTGACGAGTTTGCCTTCGCCGCCAGCTGGCTTGGTGATGGTCTCGCGGTAAGTGATTTGTGGAGCACCGGTGTTGGCGTCGACCTTGAATTCGCGTTTGATGCGATCGACGATGATTTCGAGGTGGAGTTCGCCCATTCCTGAAATGATGGTTTGGCCGGTTTCTTCGTCGGTCTTGACCATGAAGGTGGGATCTTCGTCGGAGAGGCGGGAGAGGGCGAGAGCGAGTTTCTCTTGATCGGCCTTGGTTCTTGGCTCGACAGCCATGGAGATGACTGGCTCGGGGAAAGTTGGGGGTTCGAGGACGACGTCGTGCCCTTCGGCAGCGATGGTGTCACCGGTGGTGGCGTTTTTGAGGCCGACCATGGCAGCGATGTCACCGGCGAAGCAGGCATCGATGTCTTTATGTTCATCTGCTTGAATGCGGATCAAGCGGCCGATGCGCTCAGACTTGCGAGTGCGTGGGTTGTAGACCGTATCGCCTTTGCGGACGACGCCGGAGTAGACGCGGAAGAAAACGAGTTTACCGACGAATTTGTCAGCCCAGAGTTTAAAGGCGAGCGCGGTAAATTTCGCGTGGTCGGTGGTTGTGATTTCGATGATTTGCTCGTGGTTATCCGGGTTCATTCCTTTGGTGAATGGGATATCGAGCGGAGAAGGAAGGTAATCGATGACAGCGTCCAGGAGGTATTGAACGCCTTTGTTTTTAAAAGCAGAACCGCCGGCAACTGGGATTAGCTTGTTAGCTATGGTGGCGCGGCGGATGGCTTGTTTGAGATCGATAAGGGATATTTCCTCTTCCATGAGGAATTTCTCACCGAGGATTTCATCGCAGTCTGCGGTGGTGGAAACGAGTTCGTCGTAGGCAGCTTTGGCGATGACTTGTTGGTCAGCATCAAGATCTTTAACGGTGTATGTGGAACCGAACTGATCATCGTCTGAAAAATAAACGGCCTTTTGGTTCACCACGTCGATCTGTCCCTTGAGTGAGTCTTCGGAACCGATTGGGATAAGGATGCGGACGGCATTTGCTCCGAGTTTTTCTTTGATTTCGGAAACGACTTTATCGAAGTCGGCTCCGGTGCGATCCATCTTGTTGACGAAGACGATGCGGGGAACGTTGTACTTGGTAGCTTGGCGCCAAACGGTTTCGGTTTGAGGCTGAACCCCAGCAACGCCGCAGAATACCACGATGGCACCGTCTAAAACGCGAAGAGAACGCTCAACTTCAGCAGTGAAGTCAACGTGCCCTGGGGTGTCGATGATGTTGATGCGGTGCTTCTCTCCATTAAAGAGTTTGGTGACATTGTCTTCGTTGCGCTGCCACCATTCGGTGGTGACGGCGGCGGAGGTGATGGTGATACCACGCTCGCGCTCTTGTTCCATCCAATCGGTGGTGGCTGCACCATCGTGCACTTCACCGATTTTATGAATCATCCCAGTATAAAAAAGAATCCGCTCGGTTAGAGTGGTCTTCCCTGCGTCGATATGCGCAGCGATCCCGATATTACGGGTCCGCTCAAGCGTATAAGGACGATCTGGATGGTTGGGGTTCAAAACTTTAAACTCTAAACTTTAAATTTCAAAAAGAAGGGGTGAAATTAGAAGCGGAAGTGGGCGAAGGCGCGGTTGGCTTGTGCCATTTTGTGAACGTCGTCGCGTTTACGAACAGCGGCACCTTGGTTGTTGGCGGCGTCTTTGATTTCGTTTGCAAGTGCAACGTGCATTGGAGTGCCTTTGCGGTTGCGTGCGTAAGTGACGAGCCAGCGCATGGCAAGTGACTCGGAACGATCTGGATCGACTTCGAGCGGCACTTGGTAGGTTGCGCCACCTACGCGGCGGGATTTAACCTCAACGCGTGGTTTGGAGTTTTCAACAGCACGGGTGATGACCTCGAGAGGATCAACCGTGTCTGTTCCTTCGTTGGCGCGATCGATCGCAGCGTAAACGATACGTTGTGCGAGCGAGCGTTTGCCGTCCTGCATGACTTTAGTGATGAGGTGACCGACAACTGGGCTGTCGTAACGTGGATCGCGGCGATCCGGTTTGGTGAAGATTCTTTTGCGACGTGGCATAACTTGAAAAGGTTAGGGATTGGTAAAATTACTTCTTCTTGGCTGGAGCGGCTGCTGCGCCCGCTTTTGGACGTTTTGCACCGTATTTGGAGCGTGCTTGGCGGCGCTTATCGATACCGAGGGTGTCGAGCGAACCACGTACGATGTGGTAACGGACACCAGGAAGGTCTTTTACCCGGCCACCGCGAACGAGAACGATCGAGTGTTCCTGGAGGTTATGACCTTCACCACCGATATAGGCGATGACTTCAAAGCCATTGGTAAGACGCACTTTGGCGACTTTGCGTAGCGCGGAGTTCGGCTTCTTTGGCGTCCGGGTCATGACCTGGAGGCAAACGCCGCGGCGCTGTGGGCAGTTTACGAGAGCAGGCGATTTCGACTTCTCGACTGGAACGTGGCGTCCTTTGCGAACGAGCTGATTAATGGTCGGCATGATTTCCTTCGTGTTTCTGGATTTGTCTAAAAAATGAGTTGTTGGGACAAACCGGCACGAAGACGGGGTTTTTATAACCCGCAATCGCTTTTTTCCGGAGCTGCACCCGATAATTTCCCTGTATTGTGGCTGATTTGCGGCGGTTTCGGTGCCGGTCAGCCTCGCTGTGGGGGGCGGGACTTTATTCATCGGAATCGATCTGACAAGACCTTTTTGAGTTTTTTTGCGAAAAAAATTTAAAAATCAGGTTTGGAGCTACGAATCGGATTGAAACCTTGATATTACGGGGAAATTTATCACTGGGGCACGGAGGAAAACCTCCGAGCTGCATAAATCTTGATTTAAAAAACATGACTTGCTTCAGAACCGCAATCTCATGGGAATTTTTGCTTCAGGATGGGCGTTGGTGAAGACATGATTGGGCTCCCAAGCGAATGCGCGATCGAAACCATGAAGGGGCCCCTACGGATGTTCAATACACTTGACCTGTTAAGTTGAGGTGCTACGAAGCGCGGCATGAGCAACATTTTCTCTGGAACCATCCCTGCCCTGATGACCCCTTGCGATATCAAGGGAACCCCTGATTTCAAAGCACTTGTGGCAACTGGGCGTCACCTGATCGATGCGGGTATGGGCTCCGTGGTCTATTGCGGATCGATGGGCGACTGGCCACTTCTGACTGACGAGCAGCGCCAGACAGGTGTGAAGGCTTTGGTGGATGCGGGGATCAAGGTGATCGTGGGAACGGGGGCGCAGAATACAAAAATTGCGGCGGCACATGCCGCGCATGCAAGAGAAGTTGGCGCACATGGTTTGATGGTCATCCCCAGAGTGCTCTCTCGCGGGCTTTCCCCAGCCGCCCAATACAATCACTTCACCGCAGTTCTTGAAGCTGGGGGACCCAATCTACCCGCAGTGATCTACAACTCTCCCTACTACGGTTTTTCGACCAAAGCGGATCTCTTTTTCAAAATGCACGAGCGGTATCCGCAATTGATCGGTTTCAAGGAGTTTGGCGGGGCTGCGGATCTGACCTATGCTGCAGAAAACATTACCACGGGAAATGACAAGCTCACCCTCATGGTTGGAGTGGACACACAAGCTTACCACGGTTTTGTGAACTGCGGCGCAGGTGGAGCGATCACGGGTGTGGGGAATGCTCTGTCGAAGGAGGTGTTGCACATGGTCGGTTTGTGTAAACGTGCTGCGCAAGGCGATGCGAAGGCGCGGGCTTATGCGTTGGAGCTTACCGAGGCAATCCATGTGCTCTCCACGTTTGATGAAGGTCCGGACCTGGTGCTTTACTACAAGCGCCTTATGGTTCTTGAGGGACACGCTGCCTACGAGCACCAGATCTATGCCGACGATCAATTGAGCCCTGCGCAAAAAGCACACATCGACTCACAACACGCCCTGTTCCGCAGTTGGTGGAGTTCCTGGAGCGGCAAGGATTATTGAAAAACCGCCGTAGCGGCAACCCATCGCCCGCTGGGGGACTTAAGCAAACGAGCCGGAAAGTGGTGGCAGGGGGCGGATTTGAACCGCCGACCAAAGGCTTATGAGTCCTCTGCTCTACCGCTGAGCTACACTGCCATTTTCCTTGTTACCGCACAAAGCGGGGGCGGAGGAAATGCATCAAGCCACCGGATTTGTCAAACGGAAGATCGCGGAAAGTCATTTTTATCCTTCACCGGGTGGGGATACGACGATGATGCGTTCGACGCCGCTTTTTGAAAATTCATCCCAGTAACGTTTTTCCCATGCGACGGTGCGAGCACGACGTTGCTCTTCCGTGAGGGCCTCCCATGCTGGCAGGCCGATGGATTTTACGAGATCGCGATCTGCGAGACGGATGGTCAGTTCATCCCAGAAACTCTCATTGCGGAACTCCTCGTAGCACTCGTGGTAAAACATTTTCTCTTCTACCTCTTTTTTAACCCGGAAACGTTTGGTTTCCTCGTCGAATTCAATGATCGCCGCCAAGCCGTTTAGTGCGGCTTTGCCCAGCATCTTGCTCTCGAAGTCCTCGTATTCGGAAATCTTCTGATCGACCGATGGCTTTTGATTCCATGACGCCACGCTCACCGCTAGGCTGAGCATTTCAACCAAGGTCGCGAGTTCTTGTTCGGTGAATCTGATGTGCATCTGGATGAATAAGAGCAGAGAAATCTAACAAAAGAAACATCCAACTTTACTTAGCTGCGTGCTTATCGATCAGGCGCTGCCAGTAGTCCTTCCAATATTCATCGTAGTAATCCAGACCCGCGATGCGGATTTCCTCGGAATCGACCACGACAGGTGCTTTGGCTGGATCATAACCAGCGAGGTGGTCTTTCCCTGCGCGCTTGCGTGGAGAAACGAAACGCCATTCGCCGTTGCCTAGAACCTCTTCGCAAAATTTCGCAAGATCGGGATCGTAGGCCTTGAGTTGATCGCGGGTAGAGATGTGATTGTGATCGTGATCCATCGTCCGATTCGTGTTAAACCAGCATTGTACGCCTTCGGCGAAAAACTCTCCGCGGTTTTTTGAGGCGTAGCAATCTTTCGGTCCGCCGAACACAATCAGCACCTGATCTTTTCCAGTTACCTTGACTTGGGAATTTGTCGGTTTTTCATTCACGAGGATATCTCCCCCATCAAGGCATTTCTTTAATAACTCAGGCGATTGTTTGGGAAAGGCTTTCACCAAAGCATCTAACAGAAGAACCGGCTCATCGCCCTGAACCCTGCGGAAACGCTGTGCCGCAAGGCCATCCTGCCAGCGTTTGTTCGCCATGGATGCCTCATAGGTCGCGGTCCATTTCTTTTTCAACTCCTCATCAAACCCCGGACCGTGAATCACATGGCCGAACTCATGGATCAGGATGCTCTCAATCTGCATGCCGCCCTCGTATTCCATCACGTCTTCTTCAGCGAACAACACCACAAACCTATCGTCCTTCTTATCGAGAAATCCACGCTGCCGCCAGTTATAGAAATTCAACTCCTTGCCCTTCAATTCCGATTTATATTGAGGCACATCGGTAGTTAGCTCGTTGTGACCAACCAAAATACAAAGCACTTTTTGATCGCGAATCCGTTGCGCAATGTCCGGCTTCAGCTCTTTCATCATCTGATCAAACAAATAGGCTGTTTCTAAATGCGTGACATCCGAAACCTTTGCCGAGGTCGCGATCAAAATATCTTGCACCATCGTGCCTTTTTTGAAAAACGTTCCATCCAGCTTGTATTCTGTTAGAATCCCAAGAGTCAAAGGCTTGACCTCGTGGGCCGACGTTAAACCGCCCGTGGCGAAGATGAGAGCTATGATGAGCGGTAGTTTTCCGAGTCGATAAAGATTCATAAGTCGAAACCCAAGCAGCACATGCCGCGCCATGCAAGCTGCTTTGTATTTCTTGTTCGCTCTATTGGAGAACTCCATTGGCTGATGGATTGCCGATTGATGATTGTTGATTTTGGATGTTTGATTTATTCAAGTAGCTGCCGCGTCTCGCGGCAGGCCGTGCAAGCGGCGTCCCGCCGCTTTGTTCCCCAACTCCCCTGCCGCATTGACTTTCAAAGCAGTGCGTGATTGATGAAGGGAGTGAATGACGAGCACACGGTGAAGTCCAAACTGAGTTTCAGGAGGAAAGTTTTTAGCATAGACTGGTTGCCAAAAGTCCTTACGCAAAAGGGAGATTTTTTAGGTTTTGAATTTTGCCGCTCTCGCGGGAGTTTTGCTACAGTCCCGGCGATGGAGTCACGATTTCTGCGTTGTTCTTCAGTTGCGGATATTCATTTGTCTACGCTACGCTCCGACCAAGCGGAATGCGTCCCTTAAGGGGACGAGGAAGGATTAGCTTTGCGCCCTCATCACGCCTTGAACTCGTGACCCCATCGCTCGGCCTTTTACGCAAGGACTTTTGGCAAACAGTCTACTAAATTACTCGGCGTAGTCCCCGGGGTCGTCGTCGCGTTGCTACTCGACCCCAGTAGTGGGCCGCAGAAGGACGATATTATTAGGTTTATCTAGCCCGCTCCTCACTGCAAAACGATCGTCTCTGAACCACCTGGGAGAACTTCTGTGATACGAATGAGTTTGTTAGAATCATCGAATAGGATCTGCATCGTCTTGGCACCAACCTTGTAGATGAGAGGATTGGATTTGGTGTCTTCGGGTTTACCAAGGACTTCGATCACTTGCTCGCGGCTCATGCCGTTTTTAAGATTGCTGGCCTCACTGCTGACCTCGCCGCGGCCGAATTGAATCTTACCAATTTCGACATCCTCTTTGGGTTTATCGAGGCGGATCGTGATGGTTTCGCGCTTTTGATTGGGTCGGCCCCAGTTGGTGAAAACGGTTGCCGTAATCGTTGCCGGACCTACCACGGTTTGTTGATGAGAAGCGAAGTAACGGGTTTTGAGCGTGTAGCCGCCCGTTGGTGCGACTCGGATCAGGTATTCCTCCGGGCCATAGCCGTCGGTGATATCTTGAGAAACCAAACCACCTTGGCCGGTGCGGTTGTTGCCGTAGTAGGCTTCTTCACCGCCGGGTTCGAGCACGTGAAGATCGATGTCCGTGGCATCTGCATCCCATGACATGATAATGCGCAGATCGGTATCGAGGTTTTCACGCAGGCGTTTGTCGTAATCGGGAATTTTCGGTTTGGCGCCGGGTTTCCATACTTTCTTCTCGATCGATGCGACGAGGGCGTTGAGCTCTTCGAGAGCAAAAATGGAAATGGTATCGCCGTGGCGCTGCCAGTTTCCGATAGCGCAGTCTAAAAATAATTGCATGGCTTCTTCGAGATGCGTTGTGGAGCCAGTCGTTAGGCCTTGATCGGCAAGCACGAGCGCGAGATCGCGGAGGGATTGAGGTTGTTCTGGGCGGAGCTTGGCAACACGGCGGAGAATGACGGCCGCGATTTCCAACTCATCGGCTTGGCGCAGACGCCAGGCAAGCACACGCAGCATCGCAGCATCTTCGATCCGCATTTCAGCAAGGTTTGTTAGAATGCGGCGACCATGTTTCTTATCGCCGTTTTTGTAGAAGTAGTCGGCACAATCTAGAAAGAACGCGGGGCTCTCGGTCCACTTGGCGCGCTCGGTGAGATAGGTGGTGTAGCGTTTTTCCTTATCAGCTTCGCCGATGGCCTTGAGGTAGGGCGTTTTCGGATCCCATGGCTTGATGGTGATGGAGGAATTAGCGGAGTCTTGACCATCTGATTTCTTGTCTGCTGCCTTACCAGTCATTCTCTCCCCTGCTTGTGGAGCAGAGGAAGGAGCTGCGAATGCATCAGCGGTTGAATCTCCATTAAGTGTACTTTCCCGAGCTTCGCCCCTCCGCGATAAAGCGCTAGGCGCACCACCACCGCCGAAGCCTGCCGAACTGCCACCGATACCCATCCTGCCTTTGGCTCCGCCTAACTTCGGTTTACCCTTGGAGAAATCGGTTTTCCACCAAGACACGCGAGTTTCCCAAAGCCTGACGAGTTGATCGACACGTTCGCTTTCTGTTAGACCTTGGTTCTTCGGTCTGGACTTCATCGCCGTCTGCCACTGGTTGCGCATCTGGGGAAGTGTCGCCGGAGGTTCGATTTCGTGGCGCACCCATTGATCGAGAGTTTCAAGAACGATGAGCGAGGTCGCCGGGCTGACGAGGCCGTAGGTTCTGCCGAGGGTGAGGAGTTCGTCCTCCATTTGATCGGCGCGTGGCGAGAGCTGGTTGACGCGGGCGGATGCCCATGCGGTGGCGAGGACTTTGCCTTCTTTGGCTTCGGATTTACGCAGCACGAACGGATCGGAAAGTGTGCCGTCGGCGTAAGTGATTTGCACAGATGCTTCATCAGCGGTGAGCTGACCTAACAGTTTGATGCGTCCGTTGGCGGATTGGCCGATGCCCTGGACTTGCGCGATGCCAGTTCCGCGCAGTCCGGTGACGCGTGGAGTGGGATTCATGATTTCATTCCATGCAGCCGCAGAATCGACGGCTTTGAGATCAATCAACGCCCCGCCACACGCTTGGCGTAGTGATTCGTGATCAGATACCGTTTGTGAAACCACTGCGGTGACCGAAACTCCATCGAAGACGAGAGGATTTCCGGAAAGCGTATCGATCCCATCGCTGAAAAGCAGCGTGCGGGTAATGACATCGGAGATCGGCAATTGCTTTAAATTGGCCGCAAGCGCGTGAAGATCGCTACCACCATCTGAAGGTTCCGCTTTGATTGCGGCGATCAGTTCATCGGCAGTTTTAAAATCGCGTGAGGGTTCAACCACATCCCGGAACACCGTCAATTTGAAGTTACTTGTTTGGATTTTTTTGATGAGTTCAAATTCTTTGGTTAGATCCGCACCCGCCCGACTTCCTGATGCATCCCAGAGGATATGAGCTTCATCAATTGCAATGGCATCCATTTTTCTTGGCGTAGGCACCGTCGAAATCATGAACCAGTTTTTCCCATCCGCATCACGCTGGATTTGATGAAGGGAGGTCGGGAGTTTTGGTAAAGCGACGATGATGTCCTCGCCGGGTTTCGTATCCTTCGAAGAGGATTTCACACGCCAGACGTTTTCTGCTTGTTCAAAACGCTTATCCCCTAGCCCACCGATTTCTGGACGAACATCCGAATGAGTGCTGACTTCAATTTCGATATCGAGCTTGGCGATGATTTCGCGTGGCAATCCAATAGGTAGAGCGGCATCACCATTCGTAGCAGAAAGCAGCGGAGTGATGTAAGTCAGACGAATCCGACGCTCCCCTTTTGCTGGGAGCGGAAAAATGCGGGTGCGGTAGAGATTGCCTTTCACATGCTCGACCAAACCGGGATCGACCTTACGTCGCACTTCAGTTTCAAAAGCCACCCTTGCCTTTTCTTTAGGAACGATAACTCCATCGACTAGCACACCATTGATATCGAGCGCATAACCACAAACCGACGCGCCGTCGGGCAGCGGGAAAATGAGATCACCCTCGAGTTGGCGACTGTTTGGATTGTGGAAAACGAGAGTCGTTTCAACCACAGCGTAGAGACCGTTGATTTTCGCAGACACCGCCATCTCACGCGTCTGCATGGGCCCAATATCGGGATCGCGGCGGTTTTCTGGGAAGATAATATCAATGCGCGGCGGAATCGGTCGCGGAAACGGAAGCTCGATAGGCGGCATGATTCCGATCCGGTCTAATTGTGCCATCAGCGGCTGCAAAAAGCCTGAAAGCAGGGTAAAAAGGGTGAGGCAGCGCATGGAAATTTTCATGGTGTGATTTAGGTTTCCACTCAAAAAAAGAATGAGCAGCTACTGTTATGACACAATCATAGGGATTTCCTTAGGAAAAAGTGGAGCAGGGGTATCACCACCCCTTGATGCCGAACGGTGTCTCACCAACAATTCTAGGAATTTGCTTTTTCACCTATTGCGGAGAATGCACTGGGCAGCCGGTCTGGGAAGGGGAAAAGGGGTTTAGCTGTTCTCACGGTTCCTCATTTTGCACCGGGAAAAGGATTCCGTGTTTTTTGATGTTTCCCGGCCGCGTGCCGTTGTTAAACACGAAGATTTCCCGGCGCGTTGGACGGATCACCACGGTGGATGCGGTAAGGATTTTCCATTCCTTTCGTATGGGATGGTAGAACTCATACATGACTGGCATGTTCTCCGGATTGGCCAGCTTGGGCGATTCATAGATGCGCGCATCCCCCGGCCGGATCGGCACGGTCGCCTTCCCCAAACTAACGCGGATGTTCGTATCGCTGAGATTGATATAAAGCCTGTCACCGCCCTTGAATGCGGCCAGATCCTGTACCTTGCTTCGGAAGAGCAGGTCGCCCGCGGGCTGTGGTATGCGGTCGAGGATAACCAATGCCTCATGGACGCCGACCGGAATATTTGCTGCCGCCAATACGATATACTTCGGTTTCCCTTCATCTGCGGGGTCGGGAGTTACGCGGACGATGCGGATCATGCCATCATCTGGGATTTTCACCGCCTCACTCGTCATGAATTCCGGCAACTCAAGCTCGGTGAGTTTTTCCCCGGCCAGCACCTTGACGGGGTTCTCCAAGCCTTCTGGCTTTGAGAGGCACGCGAACCATGCCAAGCGCCCGGTGCTTTCAGGTTTTTTTTCTCCGGTTTCGGTTTGCGCCGACAAGTTCAGGATACCGGCGCACAGCAAGAAAAAAAGACGGAAGGCATTTGTGTAGCGGGGCATGGCGGGTGAGGTTTTAAATTTCGGAACTGCTCAACCAACGGAAGCTTTGTATTTCAAACTTCCTGCCGAAGCGGCGGTTGGTCGGCGTAAGTTCACTGTTTTCGATGCTGGAAAAGACACCCTCGGCGCTCATCGTGCGCGCGGGAATTTCCGGTGCATTGCTTTCATCCGCATATGCGGGAATCCGCTGGACGATGGCCTCGCACCAAGCGCGGGCTAAGACATTCCCGTTCGTATCGATTGATTCGCCGTAGGCGCGGATGCGGAAGGTGTCATCGCGCACGGAGAGGGTGTTGGCGATGGGTTTGAGAAGATCGGATTGGATCACATAGCCGGGTATACCCGCGAAGCGCGAACCCACAGCGGCCTCGGGTGTTTCGAAGGCATGAGTCCCAAGATCTGATGCCTTGAGCATGAAGTCGGGATGGTTCTTGAAATCATAGTTGATTGAGCCGGACTCAGGGCTTGCATCATCATAGTCAATCGCGGATTGCAGGGCACCCATGGTACCAAGGTCGTCTGCGGAAAGGCGGCGGTTGATGAACTCCGAGAAGTTAAGGAAAGGCCCGCGGCGTTTCACCTGTTTCACGCATTCCTCGGCGAGCTTGCGCAGCTGCGCGTCGTCCAGGAAACGCACGCCGGACCACGCCTGCATTCCGTCGTCGCGGGTGACCCCGAATTCGGGATCGTTCCCCTCCTGGTCGGTGGTCTCGGTGTTGAAGCGGGAGATCGCGATGCGTTTGCCGGAAGGGATCGCCACCGGCTTCAGGGCGCCGTCCTTGTCGCGATAGACGACCTGCCGCTCGCGGATCCCGGCGAAGAGCGCGTGCCATGCGTCCACCGAGGTGCTGTTCACATTAAACATCCCGTCCACCATCAGATGCTTCGCCACCTGCAGGTAACCGTTCGCACCTTCCAGGTCCACCTTGATCTTCGCTGGGTCGGAGCCTCCGAAATACGGCATGTAGCGGGAATTCACCAACTCCCCTCCACCCGCGAGCTTCTGCAGGTTTTCGGCGAGGCTCGCGCTCACGGATGCCCCGGGGCGGGTTTGGTCGGCGAGGGAGGAAACGAAGTAATCATCCCAAAGCGCGTCGTTGAGCAGCAGCACGTGATCCCAGTAATCGCAGTAAGCTTTTGTGTCGGTCTTGGTGTGTGCGATGGCGGGGGCGGTGAAGTTCTGTGACTCCATGCTGTTTGAATTGTCGAATTTCCGATAAACCTCCGTGCGCGGGATGATGGGGTGCAGGAACGAATTTCCAATCCCCGGGCCGGTGATCCCGCTCTGGTAGGCCCAAGCCTTGGATCCCGCAAAAAAAAGCGCGTTGCCTGAGGTGTTGGTTCGCCCGATCGGCACGAAATTCACGTTCCACCCGGAATTGAGCGTCGCAAGGTCGGTCCAACCCGGATCCATCCTCATGCCCGCAAAGCCCGCTAGGCTGCCGAGTGGTGCGGAGGGAAGCTCAAGGCTAGGAGCCGCGGTGACCCTTTCGTCGATTCCGAGGAGCGCGCTGCCCCCCACGTGCCGGATGATGTCGTCCACGTCCTTTCCGGCTCCGCCCAGCGGGCCGAACCTCATCTCATAGGGGCTGTCGATCCTCTGCGTGTGCCCGATGGTGTCGTCCTCCGACATGTAGAGGCCTTTCCCGAGATAGAAAGGCGGCGCCTGGATCCAGTTCCGGCAGCGCCAGTCACGCTCCCAGCCGTTCGGCTTCGCGATGGTTTGGTAATCGTGGTTATGGATCCCCTTGAGCGCCACCTGCATGTATCCGATCGGGAGGAGCTGGGTGTCAAAAATCCAGGGAGCCGGTGAGCCGGGCATGGTGATGGGGGCGTACATCTGCGCCTGGGTGGTGTTGAACCAATCGAAGTGGATGTTGAAAGGAAGGGTGCGGCGTGTGTAATCGGCGGACTGAGTCCACATGCCCATGAAAACGAAAGAACCGGGCGTGTTGGCATACCAAGTATTGAAAAGTTTACCCGATCTGGAGTGGTTGCAGAAGGTGACATCGAGCTTGGGTTTTTCGGATTCGTTGCGTGCGCCGATCTCGTTGTAAAGACCTCCGAAAGACTGCGGGTCGAATCCGGGCAATATGTCCAGCAGGCCGGCAAACTGGATCTTGCCCGGCTCCGGGGTGAAGATCCGGAACTCGCCGGGCTTGAAAACGATGTCCCCGGGGGTTCGGGTCATGAACCGGGCGTAATCGTCGTCGAATTCCAGGAGCAGATTGCTGTTCCTGACGGTGTTGCCGAGATAGAATTTACCAACCAGCGTCTGCACTTGCGTGAGGTAGCTTCTCGTCACTAGCGAGTTCTTGGGCATACGCAACTCCACGTTGTAGGGGTTCCATAACACGTAAACGGGCGATGCGACATAACGGAGATTGTGCAGTCCGGGCGTTGCGGTGGCCTCGGTTTTCAAGCTCACGATGAACGTGACGTTGGTGAGCACCGGGAAGCGGTAATACGTGTCCTGCCCCCACCACAAAGAGCCGTAGGTGCTGACATTGCAGTCCGACCAAGGTTTTGAACCGTCCCACTTGAGTGCGGGGCTGCCGCCCGTGCCACCCGTGGCGTATGTCCGCGCTTCCGCATCCGCGTCCTGCCTATACATCCGGTAAAAATGCCGCATGCGGGTCCATGATGCGAAGTGACGATTCGGTAGCACGGCCTTGTTGGCGATTTCCGGGCTCATAGGACGGATCGAGGGCTCCCTTACATCACCTGTATTAAACCGATACGGAGCGGGCAACTCCGCTTTCGGTTTCTCAAACAATAGGCTGAGATCCTTTTTCAGGTGACCGGTGCGGACGCTAACCAGAACGCCGCGGCTGTTGGCGGTTAGATCGAAGAAGTGGTCCTGCAATTTATCCTTGGTGACGTTGGCTAGGCCGAGGGTTTGGGTGGTAATGAGCTTGTCGCTGATGGTGGGATCGTTGTCCAACGCGTCAAAGCCATCCAGTCTTCCAATGCCGACCTCGGCGGTGTCGCCATGGGACAATTCCCAAGTGCTGGCGCTGTTGCTTGCGCGTTCGGGTTTACTCGCCTTGTCGATCTTGGCCTTGTGGTTTTCCGGGCCGATCCACCAGGCGTAATTGCCGGTTGTTACATCGTTTTTGACGACTTTGTTGAGATAGGCACGGGTCACCAAATGCTGGTTCGGATCACTTGCATTCTCAGGATCGATCCCCGTACTGCCCTTCCCTACCAGCACCACCCAATCCGGTCCGGCAATGCCCGTCACTGAGACCGGAGCATCCACGATGTTTTCCTGACCTGCGGGCAAAGAGAGCAGCCAACGGCGGAACATTCTCTCGCGCTTGGGAGTGTAGGTTTCGGAAATGGTGATCGATCCGCTGATTGACTCCGGTGGGGAATAGCTGGCATTGAGCCAGTTGCCCCAGGAATTGTAACTGGCGAACCAGTGAGACTGCGCCACTCCGTCGATGGCTTCGGTATTCTCGTTTTCATCGAAGATCGCGGACTCGGCACTCACCCTCATGTCCGGTCCCATTTCTTCTTGGAGTTCGCCAATGGCTATCATCAAGGCGAGGCGAGCATTAGCCTGAGCATCGGCTTGAGCATTGGCTTGAGAGCTGCTGCGCAAAGTGATGAATGATAGGCTCATCACACCCAATGCAATCACTGTCAGCAGGATCATCAGAGAAAGCGTAGCGACCAAGGCAAATCCCCGCTCCCGCAATCTGACGGGCATTGGATTAATGCTAGGAATTTGCTTTTTCACCTATTGCGGAGAATGCACTGGGCAGCCGCTCTAGCAAGGAAAAAAGGGGGTTGATCAACTGCGCGGCCACCGACTTTGTCGGGGCGCGGCCAATGGCTATGGAGGGGCGCGGCCACCGACTTTGTCGGGGCATCGCTGGACTCGCGCGGTCCATTTTCTTTGGTTGCTTTTTTCCTTAGAAGAAATTTGTCCGTGTCAAAACCTTTCCGCATTCGCTTAGGCGTATAAGCCTTAATTTAATAGCTCGTTAACACTCGCTTGGCGTTCACTTTTCACTCTTCATCCTTCACTATTCAGTTGCGGCGGCGGCGCAACAGCAGCAACACACCAAGAACTCCTAACAAGGCGGTTTTTGGCTCGGGGATGGCGGTGTAGGTCAGCCAGATTTGGCTATTGTCTCCACCGATCGTGCCCGAGTTACCGAGCGCCACGGCAAAGTTACCTGTGAATGCATTGGTGAAGGAGCTGGTGTTAATCGTGAATTTATCTGACGAGAAACCGCTCACTGCCGCAAAATC
>JBILAN010000051.1:0-17611 GCA_044354135.1 Luteolibacter sp. | reverse complement strand
TGATTTGGTTGATGATTTCGGTGGCGGGTCGGTCTGGATCTTCTTTGGATTGAATGCGGGTGGTGGCAATCCCAGGCCAGACGGGCCGAGTTCCTTGTTTGTTCCACCATTCGAGAAGTGCGGTGTAGGACTGTTTCTTGGGTTCGATTCTCCAATAGAGCTGGGGAGCAAGGTAATCGAGCCAACCGTTTTTCAGCCATTTGCGAGAGTCGCCTGCGAGGTGTTCGTAGGAATCGACACCTGCTTCGATGCCTTCAGGTATACCGGGTCGCCAGATTCCAAATGGGCTGATGCCGACGCGGACCCATGGTTTTTCTTTTTTTACGGATAGGTAGAGATTTTGGATAAACGCATCGACGATGGTGCGGCGTTCGGCGGGTGTTTTCCCATCATCGAAGCTGAGTTTTCCGGAAGGATAGGGATAGAAATAATCATCGAGGTGGATGCCATCGATGTCGTATCTGCGTAATACATCAAGGATGGCAGTCATGGCTTGTGTGCGTGTGTCTGGATGCGAAGGATCTGCCCAGAGCATGGTTCCGTAGGTGCGGATGATATGGGGTTTGGTTTGAGAGATGTGGTCTTTGGAAACAGATTGATCTTTGTTAGAAAGAGCACGGAAAGGATTGAACCATGCATGGATTTCGATACCGCGTGCGTGGCCTTCTTTTATCCAGAAAGCGAGTGGATCGTAGCCTGGAGATTTTCCCATGGTTCCTGTTAGCCATGGAGACCAAGGCTCGTATTTTGATTCGTATAAGGCATCGGCATGAGGACGCACCTGCAGGATGGCGGCGTTCATCTTTAACGAGAGAAGCTTATCGAGAATGGCAAGAGCTTCTTTTTTTTGTTCCGCTTGGCTCAAGCCTTGTTTGGATGGCCAATCGATATGGTATACTGCAGCGATCCAAGCCGCGCGAAATTCTTGTGGAACAGCTGGAGGTGTGTCGTTTTGATTCGATACGGTTTGAGCTGAAAGATAGGCACTTGTTAGAATGGCTAGGATGATATGGATACTCCATCGATTCATTTTAGGCGTGATGAATTTAAGGTTAAAAACCGCCAAGTAATTCGATCATTTCGTAAATTTTCTTTAACGCCATGACCAATAGAATGTAGATCAGATAAGTGATTACAAGGGTGATCACCGTGATGCTAATTTTCCATTTGGGAGTCATCTTCGGATGGAACCATATCAGCGGTAAAGCCAGAGGGCCGATACTGAGTAGCATGAAGATCAGGAATAGGTTGCTATAATACCAAGGAAGTCCGTTGTTGTTCTTGCTAGGGCTTACGGCTTGAGGTGCTAGTTTTGAAAGAACTACGCCGTTCAGGAACTCGCCGCAATGTTTGCATTTGATCGCCTCGTCTTGGATTTCTTCAGCGCAATATGGGCATTTTTTCATATTAAACGAAAATGGAGTGCTTTTGGCATGGCACCCCATAAGATAGTTTGGGTTGATCCAGTGATTACTTATTTGAGACCTTTGAGAATTTGTGTCCGAAGTTGCACGACATCGATCTGTTCACTGTGAGACCAGAGGATTTTACCTTCAGGTGAAATGATGATGGTGAGAGGGAGAGCACCAGTCCATTCCGGGTGAATGGCCTCTGCAAGTTTATCCGCATTTTTGCCGCTCCAGATGTAGTTATTAGAGGTCCGACCCTCTTTTTCCATCGACGGCTTGGTTCTCTTGGAGAGGGCTGCATGGCGCGATTCTAGGAACTTCTGCACTTTTGCTTTTTGTTCGATTGGATCCATGGAGATCGAAATGAAATCGACCGTGCGATTTTGGAAGCGGCGGTAGGTATCAACGAGTTCGGGAAACTCTGCTACACATGGACCGCAGGTTGTGGACCAGAAATTGATCACACGAACGTTGCCGGATTTGTTTTCGCGGATTTTTTTCGCAAGAGCCTCATCGAGTTCATCAAGGGTGACTGGCATTTGCTCCCAGGCTTTTTGTTCATTGACGACGCTTTCTGCTTTGGAAAGCCATTTGGTTGAGCAGCCGAAGGAGCGGGTGACGGGTTCTTCGATTTCTTTTGCTGCAAGCAGGGCATCGAAGGCATTGCGGAGGTAAGATTTTTCAACTGGGCCAGAAGCTCTTGCAGCGTCATCCATCCGACCGGTGTAGCGCAGTTTGCGCTCGGCATCGAAAACGAACACATGGGGAGTGGATTGAGCACCGCAGGCGGTGGCAAACTTTTGATCCTTCGCGTCGTAGAGGTAAGGGAGCGTCCAGCCATGGCTCTCGGCAAAGGGTTTCATCTCTTCGAAGGAATCACCGTAGGGAGAATAGCCGAGCTCATCTGGGCGCAGAGCAATCGGGTTGTTTGAGCTCACAGCAACCACAGCAACGCCCTTATCTTTGTAATCCTGGTGGATTTGTTCCATGCGAGACGCTGCTGCCACGGAATCAGGGCAATGATTGCTGGTGAAGATGATGCAGAGGATTTTCTTATCAGCATAAGTTTTCTCGGTATGGGTTTTGCCATCGATGCCAGGCAGAGAGAATTCCGGAAGCGGGGAGGCGATGGGAAGGACTTTAGGTATTTCGTTGGCGAATGCCAAACCAGAGAAGGTTGCTAAGAAAGGAATTAGGAGGTTTTTCATATTCGGTCGATACGCTAGCCAAATCCGATTCTTTACAAAGTTCAAAATTTGCGGGTTGGGGGTAGGGTCATCCAGCCAGGGAGAGTAGGGAGTTTGAACCACAATTGTGGTTCTTTTCTTTATTTTGCCGAAGTTCCTCCCTAGCTGGATGACCCTGGGGCTGTGGGCTAGGGATGGAGGTTGGATCAAATGAATCCTAAAGATAAGTTAAATATTTTTCTGGTAATTGGCTGAAAAATTACTTAATAAATGCGAAACAACCACTTCAGCCATGCCTTCTACCAACGAATACACCCACCCCATAAACGTACGTTCGAGACAACTCGATATGCCGACGCGTGTTGGTTATCAGGAAGATTATGATGATAAAATCAAGAGTGCACAGCTCGAATTAGAGCGGATCCAGCAAGAGCGTGAGGAGCTTGAGCGGAAAAAACGTGAGCTTGAAGAACTTACCAGCCGCAAACGTGCGTTTCTCTCTCAGCAGGTTGAGTTGACCGAAAAACTCTCTGCCGCGATCACACTTATCGATCGTGAGCTGCATGAGATGAAGGGTGAAATGGAGCAACTTGAGCAGTGCCGAGTTTGTTTTTCGGATCATTTGGACAAGATTCAAAAACATGATCCTGAAAAATGGACCCGTGATAATCTTCATGAAAGATTGGAAAAGGCCTCAGCAGTGACGGATATGGCTGCTGACGAATATGATCAAGCAGCTGAGTATTTCGAGGGTACCCGTGCCGGTGGAATTTTTGGCAGAGCATCAAAAGGTGTCCGCCAGAAAACAAAAACCCAAAAGACAGAATCAGAGTTTGTTGGGCAACTGGTTAACGGTTTTGCCTTTAACTTGCCAATCATCATTCTTGGTGCGGCTGGTCTAGTGGTATACTTCCTTAAATAGAATGACGGCGAAATTGAGACAAGCTAGTCTGTTTGATGAAGACTATGAGCTAAAAGCTTTGCGTGAAAAAGAGCGCAAGCTTGCTGAGGCACATAAGGAGTATCAAAAGCTTCCGGCATTGTTGGCAAAGCAGAAGTTAGAGAATGACTCCACCATACCGCCGATGGCTGAAATCAGAGAACGCCAGAAGTTCAATCGTTTTGAGCAGAGCTTGAGCCGTGGTCAGATTGAAAATGTTAAACGAACGCAGCGTCACAGTATTGGTATGACCATTCTATTGTTGGTGGCCACGATCTTGATGGTGATGTGGGCATTAAATATGATGACCGCTTGAATTAGCGAGTTTGTCCTAAGGGCACTCCCAGGGCTCAACGAGCCGTTCTGCTGAACGAGGTTCCAAGTGAGATATCACACGTCCTTCAGGTCCTAACAGATTGGATATTTTTGCTTCAATCTCGGTTGCGTGATCGTGAGCTTCTGAGAGTTTCATTTCATTCGGGAAAACTAGATGGAACTCGACCCAATGAAAATGCCCTGAGTGGCGATGCCTGAAATTATGATAGGTAAGATCCTTTTCCGAAACCGCCTGATCTAATAGATTTCGAGTAAGTTTTTCGATGACTGGATCCGCTTCATCCAGCAGGCCGCCAAAGCTTTGTTTAATGAGTTGGAGGCCGACACGCAGAATATTGAGAGCTGCGATGCTGGCGAAGATCGGATCCCATAAAGGCCAATCGGTATAAATGATGAGCATCAGCGCGATGAGCGCAGCAAGGCTGGACCATACATCGGCGAGGACATGGATTCCATTTGCGCGAATTAAAGGGGATCCAGTCCGCTTGCCTACGTTGAGTAGCGTAAGTCCTAGGACGAGATTGATCACCGCCGCAACTCCAGTAATCCAGCAGCCCAAGGCGATGTTCCTAATTTCCACTCCGTAGATGAATTGTCTGACAGCTTCGTAAAGAATGAGGATGGCAGCGGCGGATATCATCGCGCCTTCAAATCCTGCGGAAATGAACGAAATTTTATCGTGACCGAAGTGATGGGTTTCGTCGGCTGGCTTTCTCGCCAAGCGTAACGCCCATGATGCGAAAGCGACTGCGAACACGTGAACCACAGATTCCGCTGCATCTGAATAGATCGCCGATGAATAAGTGCTAGCCGCAGCAAAGACTTTCAGTGCTAGTAAAAAGATCGCGACGACTAGAGACAAGTTCATCACTTGTCGTTGAATATCTCTTGTTGGCATAAGTTAGAATTTTACGATTTCATCAGGCTTTCGATGTCGTCCGCTTCGATAGGAATGGAAGCCATGAGATCGATGTTTTCATTTTCACCGATCAGAAAATCATTTTCGAGACGGATGCCGAGGTTTTCCTCACGGATATAGATGCCGGGTTCTATGGTGAACAACATGCCTGGAGCGACAGCTTGGAAAGGTGGCGATACGTCATGGACATCAAGTCCGAGGTGGTGGGATACGCCGTGCATGAAATATTTTGCGACGAGTGGTTTGCTCTCATCTTGCGCGGCGGCTTGTTCAGCTGTGAAAAGTCCCAAAGCGATCAGTTCTTTCTCGATTTCTCCGATCACTTGTTTCTGGTAGTCGGGTAATAGAATGCCCGGACGAAGAATGCGGTTTGAAAATCTCATGATGCGCAACACGGCTTCATAAACCTGCCGTTGGCGCGGAGTGAATTTTCCGTTAACCGGTATCGTGCGGGTCATGTCTGCGTTCCAGCCGGCGTATTCGCAGGCGACATCGAGTAAAAGCATTTCTCCATCATTGAGGACTTGGTTGTTATCGACGTAATGAAGAATGCAGGCATTGCCGCCGCCGGCAATGATGGGTGTATAGGCAAAACCACGAGAGCCGGATTTAATAAACTCGTGAATAAACTCGGCTTCAACCTCCCATTCGCTCACGCCTGGTTTGACGAATTTCAACACGCGGCGAAAACCTGCTTCGGTAATTTCACAGGCTTTTCGTGTGAGTGCAATTTCCTCTTCAGATTTCAACATCCGTAGTTTTTGGAGAAGAGGTGAGAGTCTGCCATAATGATGAAGCGGAAACTTGCGTTGGCAGTCGGCGATGAAGCGGCTGTTCTTTGTTTCGGTAAATGCGGAGCGACGAGGATGCTCATTGGTGGAGAGAAAAATGGAATCCGCCTGCAAGGCGAGTTGGTTGAAAACATCATCGAACTTATGAGTGAACTGGACGTGTTGAACGCCGCATTTTTCGAGAGCTTGTTGCTTGGTTAACTTGGTGCCTTCCCAGATCGCGAGGGTTTCATTGGATTCGCGAATAAACAGAATCTCGCGGTTCTTTTCATTATTAGAGCCAGGGAAGAGGAGGAGAATGGTTTCTTCTTGTGCGATGCCGGTCAGGTAAAAGAGATCGCTGTTTTGTTTGAACGGCAATGTGGCGTCGGCGTTGCTCGAATAGATATCGTTCGAATGGATGACAGCGATTGCGTTTTTGGGGAGGAGTTCGGCGAGTTTGCTGCGGTTTTTCGTAAAGAGTGCGGAAGATGGTGATTGAGCGCGCATGATGGAAACTTGGATGAATGATCGAAATTGAGGAAAAGCCGTGTGTCGAGGCTGGCTTGCCAATCTTTACTAAATTAATTCATCTTACAGATGTGACCTCTTGCAAAAGCTTTGGCGCTGTGAACAACCTCTTGCGCAGCAATTTATGGATTTTCTCTCAACAAACCAAACATCTCTCAAAATCTGTGGCGTCCGGACAGAGGCGGATGCTCGTGGGTTGATTGAATTGGGGGTCGATGCCGTTGGCTTCAATTTTTGGCCGAAGTCCAAACGGTATTTGGATCCGAAAGATGCGGTTTGGTTGAAAGAGCTCGAGGGTGAGATTTTGCGGGTGGGGGTGTTTGTGAATCAAGCTGTGGAGTTATCGATGAGATTGATTTCCGAAGGGATGATCGATGTGGTCCAGTTGCACGGAGACGAAACTCCAGAGACCGTCGCGATTTTTTCAAAAGCCGGAATTAAAGTCATTAAGGCTCTAGGGGTCAAAAACACCGCTGATATAGAAATAGCGGGCCAGTATGATGCGGATGCGATCTTACTCGATGCGCATGCGCCTGTCGTTTTTGGCGGAACAGGGGAGACCTTTGATTGGAGTTTAGCTCTGGATTTCAAGAGTCGGTATCCAAATGCTCCGATGATTCTTGCAGGTGGGATTACTCCATCAAATGTTACAGAGGCGATCCGTCAGGTCAGACCAGCGGCGATCGATGTCGCATCCGGGGCTGAACTATCACCTGGGGTAAAAGATTTCACCAAAGTGCAGCAATTACTCGAAGCTTGTCGTCAGGGCTTATGATTACCGATTCTCACTGCCATCTCGCCTCGCACAGGTTTGCTGACCAAGATATCCCATCGGTCATTGCCCGAGCGAAATCCGCAGGGGTGCATCGCATGGTTACATTGGCAACTTCACTAGGAGATATTCCTCAGAATCTAGAGATCGCGAAAAACGCCGGTATCTCCGCAGCCATTGGAATCCATCCCTGCGATGTGCATCACGCTCCAGACGATGTGATGGAGAAACTCTCCGCTTATGTCAGCGATCCTCGAGTGTGCGCAATCGGTGAAACGGGATTGGATTATTACCACCCAGCACCAGATGGCTGGAGCGAACTGGATTTCAGAGCAAAGCAGAGGGATCTCCTAGCTCAGCATTTTGAATTGGCTGCAAGTTCTGGTCTTAATGTGGTGATCCACACCAGAGATCGCGAAGGATCTCAGTCATTTGATGACTCGCTATATATATACCGAAAATATTCCGATCGGGTGCGGGCGGTATTCCATTGTTTTATTTCCTCCTGGGATCTTGCGGAGCAAGTCCTCTCAGAAGGAGGCTTGGTTTCATTTGGAGGGGTTACGACCTTTAAAAATTCTCACATTGTTAAGAACACCGTGTCTCGTTGCCCAGCGGGAAGTTTCATGTTGGAAACCGATTCGCCTTACCTTGCGCCAGAGCCGATTCGAGGAAAACAGAATGAACCAGCCTACACTGCAACCATCGCCGAGTTTATTGCAAAACTTAGGGTAGAATCGCTCGCTGAGCTCGCCTCGCACACGGAGAGAGCAGCGGATCGATTTTTTCGTTGGAAATCCGATTTTATTGAATGAAATGTGCTCTGGTAATCGTTCTTTGTTTTGTTAAACCGCTTTCACATTTTTACCAC
Organism: Luteolibacter sp.; assembly: GCA_044354135.1. Classification (GTDB taxonomy): domain Bacteria; phylum Verrucomicrobiota; class Verrucomicrobiia; order Verrucomicrobiales; family Akkermansiaceae; genus Luteolibacter. The sequence continues at coordinate 9,876 of JBILAN010000051.1, read as the reverse complement.
AACTCATTCATTTATGAAAATCACTCACTATCTTCCACTTACAGTTATTGCAGCGCTCGCCGTGTCATGTGCCCAAAAAGGAGGTGGAGATGGCTATGATGTCGCAAATCCTTATGCTGCTCCTGACTATGCAGATGAGACAGGTGATCGAGTCATGCCTAGCGATGTGAACCCGGCCTACGATGCACCTGCTGTCTATGAAGACGCGGTTGCAGCAACCCCTGAAGTCAGACAACCCGCAGTAGTCACACCCGCAAGACCGAAAGTTCACACAGTCGGTCGCGGAGATACTCTTTGGGGCTTAAGTAAACAATACGGTGTGTCTATCGCATCACTCAAAGCAGCCAATAATCTCACTCGCGATACGGTCGTCATGGGAGCTAAGCTGACCATCCCTGCCAAATAAGTGATGCGCTGCAGTCTCATCCTTGGTGCGTTTCTTGCCAGTTCATCCATTCTTCTTGCTCAGCTGGAAGAAAAAGATGAGGTCAAGTTGACTCCCAAAGAAGAACTGATGGAGCAGTTATTTTCAGAACGAAAATCACTAGAGGCTCTGGAGGAAGCGATTAAAGGTGCCAGGGAGCTTGGTATACCGGAACAAGCAATTCTCGAATCCAAATTCTTGTTTCATGTCGATCGTGCCGAGGATGCGGATATTGCAAAGATGCTTCCGCAGCTCTTGAAACAGGCAGAGAAATTCAAACTTTCAGAGTCTGAAGTATTCGGTAGTGAGGACGATTGGTTGGCGATATTGGAATATGTTCGTGCAATTTCAGCCCTCCAAAAAGGCGAGAAGCAGGAATTTAAAAAGCACATTACCGAGGCATTTTGGCTGAGTCCGCGGCAAGGTGCGGCCTTCGCGCCACACATCGAGCGGCTCCGTTTGATGGACGCGATGCAGGATGTGAAGCTCGAAAAAGAGAAAAAATATCTCAATACCCTGGATGCCGAATCCACCACGCTTGGACAAGTCATGGCCGATAAAAAAGGAACCTTATTGCACTTCTGGTCTCCTTGGAGTCCTGAATGCGATGCGACACTCGCGGACTTTTTTATCACGGCGGATTTATTAACTAAAAATCGAATTGGTGTTGCATCGATACTGCCTGAAGCATCTGCAAAGGTTAATGCCGAAGCTAAAGCAATGCTTGTAGCTAAAGGAAAAAACGTTGCAGGACATTGGATGTTGGACACAGAGAAGTCTCCACTCAGCAATCAGTTAAAAATTCAAACCGTTCCCACTGTCGTTCTCATGGATGCTGCTGGGAAGATTATTTACAACGGTCATCCTAGTAATGAAGAATTCTGGAATCTGTTAGAAAAATTGAATCCGGAAATCAAGCGTCCCGAGTTGCGGGAGGAGTGATCATTATTCTCAAAAATTACTAGACCCGCCGTAGGCTCAAAATGGGCTTGAAAATAATTTTAAACTTTTCTTAAAAGTTTGTAGAAATTAACTTGACGGAAATGCAGAATACTAGTTTTATCGTATCAATCTAAGGAAACAAATCCTGATGAACAAACCTACTCACCCTTCAAATCTTGAACTGCAAGCACTCTCAGTGCTGTGGCATGAGGGACCGTCTACGGTGAGTTTAGTACACGAATCACTGCCTGACGGCAGAGAGAGAGCTTACACCACAGTCCTCTCGGTCATGCAGAGCCTAGAAAGAAAAAAACTGGTAAGAAGAATCCGCTCCGGAAGGGCTCATGTCTATGAGTCGGCGTATTCCCAAGAGATCATCGTGCGTCGTGCGACGGATGATTTCGTCACAAATGCTTTTGGAGGACGCCTCGGTGAGGCGGTTCTCGCTACCCTCTCCCTCGGTTCATTAACACCGGAAGAGAAAACAAACATCGAACGCGAACTCAAACGACATAAAACAATGCCAGCGAAAAAAACAGCAAAGAAAGCAGTAAAAAAAGCAGCTCCTAAGAAAGCCGCTAAAAAAGCAGCTCCTAAAAAAGCCGCAGTAAAAAAAGCAGCTCCTAAGAAAGCCGCCAAAAAAGCAGCTCCTAAGAAAGCCGCTAAAAAGGCAGCTCCTAAGAAAGCCGCTAAAAAAGTAGCTAAAAGCGCTAAAAAAGCCGCTAAAAAAGTTACTAAAAAAGTGGTTGCTAAAAAAGCAGCTCCTAAGAAAGCCGCTAAAAAAGCAGCTCCTAAGAAAGCCGCTAAAAAAGCAGCTCCTAAGAAAGCCGCTAAAAAAGCAGCTCCTAAGAAAGCCGCAGTAAAAAAAGCAGCTCCTAAGAAAGCCGCCAAAAAAGCAGCCAAGAAGAAGTAATTAGTCACCGCGGGCAGTCTGCTATATCTCTAGCGAGCCATACAGCTGCTTAAGCGGTTATGAAAAATGTAAAAGGCGGAAGATCTAATGGTCTTCCGCCTTTTCGTGTCTTTGGCAAACTGTCGAAAAATAATCTGCCATTTTGTTTTCATCATGGAATTTGTGTGTTTTGATCACGCCTATGAAGAATTTAAGTCGCTTGTTATTCCTCGCTCTATTCTCGCTTACGACCTTTGCATTTGCGGGAGGAGATAAGAAGGTTGCGCAGATTTCTTTTCATGTGGAGACGGAGGCGAGCGATAATCCTAAAATGATTTTCCCATATGAGTTGGCAGGAAAACAAAGATATTTCCGTCGGATGCCTGAAATTTCGTCGAAAGATTTCGTTTCGTTCAATCCATTTCCAGCTGATGATCAAACATCGTATGGAGTCTTGATACAGTTGAAGGAAAGTTCAGGGAAGCGCCTGACTGCCGTAACGACTGCAGATCAGGGCAAGTATATGGTTTGTCAGGCATTCGGCCGTGTTGTGGATGCGCTGACGATTGATCAGCCCGTTAATGATCGAGTCATCATAGTTTGGAAGGGTCTCACTTTGGATGAAATCCGTGAACTTGATAAAGTGTTGCCGCGTATAGGTCAGGAGAAAGAGAAGAAAGAGAAGAAGAAGGATTAATGGATATGAAATGGTCTATTTTCATAGGTTTTTTGGTAATCACGAACCTCAGGGTTCAGGCCATTGAGTTGGTTTTACCGACGGAGAACAATCATCTTTTCAGTGGTCAATTGGATCGATTCTACATGTATGTGGATCGAACTTTTGAGGGTACAGTGACCAAGCCTTGGGAAGGTGGGTCGTTTGGATTTGTGAGGACACCGATCAGGGTGAATGGCGATGTGGTGTTAACAAAATTTCACGAAGGAATCGATATCGCTCCTATCAAGCGGGACAAAGCGGGTAATCCTTTGGATTTGGTAATGAGTATTTCCGGAGGAAAAGTGGTACACGCGAGTCAGATTGCCGGGCAAAGTAATTACGGTAGATATGTCGTGGTTGAGCATGATTGGGAGCAATCGAAGGTTTACTCGCTCTATGCGCATTTGGCGGAAATTACCGCGCAAGTGGGTGATGTGGTTCGGGCTGGTTCTGTTTTAGGAAGAATGGGTTACACGGGTTCTGGCATCAATCAGATACGGGCGCATTTGCATTTGGAATTGGGTGTGTTGATGAGTTTGAGATTTGAAGATTGGCACAAGCAGAATTTTGCCACCCCGAATCATCACGGAATTTTCAATGGAATTAATCTCGCCGGGGTGGATGTTGCGAGTTTCTTCCTAGCTCATCGTGAGAATCCGAATCTGACTTTCAGTGAGTTTGTGCTGAGTCGGCAAGTGCAATTCAAAGCTTTGGTTCCTGCTGAAAAGACGGAGCCGGAATTTTTGGTTCGTTATCCCTGGATGAAGCGTCAGAGTGATGTTGTTTTGAGATCTTGGGAAATCGGATTTACGTCAACAGGGCATGTGGTTTCATTTACTCCGAGCAGCAAGGTGGTGAATCAGGCGACGGTGAGTCACATCCGGCCGGCAGAAATGAATCAAACGTATCTGACTCGTGGATTGATTTCCGGAAATGGGAATGAGGTTGCGTTGACTCGGGATGGAAGTCGACTCGTCTCTCTGATTCTTGATGATTTTCCAGTTTCTAATTAAAATATACCTCGCTTAAATTTATGACATGGTTTTATTCGAAAAATGCCCAGCAGTTGGGGCCGATCACTGAGGAGGATTTTAACAAGAAATGCGCGTCTGGAGAAATTTTGACAACGGATTTGGTCTGGAAGGAAGGGATGCCTGATTGGTTGCCTTTGTCACAGGTTACGGGTCTGTCGTTGACTCAGAAAATCAGCTCTCCAATCGATTTAACCAAGTCACCAGAATCCAATGTAGGGAATGTGATGATGGTGCAACCCCCGCCGGTTGATGTTCAATTCATCCCTCAAAGATTTCCAAATTATCAATGGCAGTCGATTGTAGCTTTGGTGCTAGGTGGCATTCAGATGTTAACGATTTGTGTGCCGCTAGGGCTTATTTTTTCCATCATTGCCATGGTATATTCCAGTAAAGTGGAGCCTTATTTCATACAGCAAAATTACCTTGCGGCACAGGATGCATCGAAAAACGCCAAGATTTTCATGATTCTAAGTCTATCGATGAGTGGCATGGTTATTTTAGGGTTTGTGGCATTGATGGTGGTCGCGATTGTAACATCAAAATGACAGATATTTCAGCGCGATCTTGACGGACGCGGTGATTTGGCAAACATGCATGCATTATGACATGGTTTTATACATCAAACGGGAATCAATCCGGACCAGTAACTCAGCAAGAACTTGCGTCCAAAGTGCAGAGCGGTGAAGTGAAAAGCACCGACTTTATTTGGAAAGAAGGAATGGCAGATTGGCTGCCTTTGAATCAAGTTGCTGAGTTTTCTGGTGCTGTGATGGCGACTGCACCGCAATTTGGTGCGCCGATGCCACCACAAACCAACACATACAATGCCGGTCTGCGACCACAAATCACCAACTATTTATGGCAGGCCATTTGTGTGACTCTGTTCTGCTGTATGCCGTTTGGTATTGTCGCTATTGTTTTTGCAACCAAGGTGGATGGACTGGTAGCAGCTGGTGATTACGCTGGAGCGCAATCTGCTTCAGACTCTGCAAAAAAATGGGTCAATCTCGGAGCTGGAATCGGATTGGTCGTTATCGTGCTCTACCTTTTGTTGGCAGTAATCGCTGGTGTTGCTGGCGACGCATCTTGATGATTTCTCCTGATGCGCAAAGACCGTGCACTTCTGGTTAGTCTGATTGTTCTCATTCTGGCCATCGCAGCATACGCTTTGCGCGAAACAGGCGGTGCTGGATGGATGCCAGGTTGTTTTTTTCGGAAAATAACCGGCTTAGAATGCCCCGGTTGTGGAATGACGCGAGGGACGACTGCCCTGTTGCAGGGTCGATTCAAAGACGCGTTTCTCTTCAATCCCGTCGGCATGATCCTGCTTCCTCTGGCGATGATAGGTGTTGCGATTGAAACTTTGGCGTGGGTGATGAATCGGCCGCCGGTGTTCAGGTTAAATCCTGGGCGTTGGGGTGCGACGATTCTGGGTATTGTGCTTATTGCTTGGTGGATAGTGCGGAATCTATTTTGAAAACCCCAAGTAGGCTAAGTTTCCTTGCGGGTGAAGGGGCGCGAGTCTAGGTTTTGCGCATGAGTCTTTTATTGGGAGTGAACATAGATCATGTGGCGACACTGCGGCAGGCGAGGTATGCATTGCAGCCCAATTCCCCAAACACCGAACCATGTGTGGTGTTAGCGGCGCATGAAGCCAAGGCAGGAGGTGCGGACTCGATCACGGTGCATGTGCGAGGCGATCGCAGGCACATGCAAGATGCAGATGTGTTTCGAATTCGTGAGGAAGTGGATATTCCGCTCAATCTTGAACTCGGGATTACCGGGGAAATGTTGGATCTGGCGTTTCGATTGAAACCGGATTTCGCCTGCCTGGTTCCGGAAACCCGTGAGGAAGTGACGACAGAAGGGGGACTTGATGTGATCGCGCTTTACGGAACGGCGAGAGAAGCCGTCAAACAACTTAAGGCTGCCGGCATCAAGGTCAGCTTGTTTATTGATCCGATCGCAGAGCACGTTCGGGAAGCCGCACGAATGGAGGCGGATATGATCGAATTGCACACGGGTGCTTTTGCAAATGCGGTTGATAAGTCGGAAGAAATCGCACGCCTGATTGCAGCCGCTCAGCTTGGGCATGAGTTGGGTTTGCAGGTTAATGCGGGTCATGGCATCAACTATTTGAATTTGCCTGATGTGCTTAAAGTGCCTTTTTTGAGCGAATTGAACATCGGACACAGCATCGTGTCGCGAGCGATGACCGTCGGCATGCGCTCTGCAGTTGCCGAGATGGCGGCGGGGATGAAACCTTACTCCTTGCAGCCATGATGATCTACGGAATAGGCATCGATGTGGTGGAGGTGGATCGAATCGAGGACGCCATCGCTAAGCAGGGTGAGGTGTTTTTGCGTAAACTTTTTACGGAAGCTGAGCGGAAATATTGTGATCAACAAAAGCGCCCTGGTTTGCACTACGCGGCGAGATTTGCGGCCAAAGAGGCCGTCTCAAAAGCTCTCGGAACGGGAATAGGCGGCAAGGCGGGCTGGTTGGAAATGGAGGTGATTCGTGGAGAATCGGGTGCTCCAACCATGATTTTTCACGGGCATGCCTCAGAATTTATTCAGGCGCAGGGAATCGCCGAAGTGCAGGTGAGCCTTACTCATGCAAGGGATTACGCCGCGGCAAATGCGGTGGCTATTCGGCATTTGGTATAAAGAATCAAGAGGAGTTTACCTCCGAGGCGCAGAGGTCGCATGGGACGCAGAGCTTAGGTTGAGGTTAGATGAGTTATCTGGAGGAATATGTATTCGCATTTGACCTATGATCCAGATGCAAGGTGACTTGCCAAGGCGGCTTGGATAGAGAAAGCTAGGCGCATGGAAATGATGGTCAGAGCGAGAAGAAACCGGCGGAGTGCGGCGATTCGTGGGTTGGTCCGGGAAACCCGACTTTCGGTAGAGGATTTGATTTTGCCGATATTTTTTCATGCGGATGCGGATAACGTGGCGATTGATTCAATGCCAGGGTGCACGCGTTGGTCGGTTCAGGGCTTGTTAAAAGAGATTCTTGAAGTTCGTGATTTGGGGATACGTGCGGTGGTACTTTTCCCGAAAATCGATGATTCATTGAAAAATTCCCAAGGTAGCGAATCGGCGAACGATCATGGTTTGGTGCCGCAGGTGATTCGGGAAATCAAAAAAGTTTGTCCGGAAATGTGTGTGATCACGGATGTCGCGCTCGATCCTTACAACTCGGATGGGCATGACGGGCTGGTGGTTCGTGGCTGTGATGGTGAGTTGAAAATTCTCAATGATGAAACCGTCGAGGTGCTTTGCCATCAGGCACTCTGCCATGCGAGAGCGGGCGCGGATATCGTCGCTCCTTCTGATATGATGGACGGACGGGTGGGGGCGATCCGACTTGCGCTCGATGAAGCGGGTTTTGAAGAAGTCGGGATCATGTCCTACACCGCGAAATATGCATCGGCATTTTACGGGCCGTTCCGTGGTGCTCTCGATTCCGCTCCAAAGGAAGGCGACAAAAAAACCTATCAAATGGATCCGGGAAATGTGCGTGAAGCGATCCGTGAGTTATTGATGGATGAGGAAGAGGGTGCGGATATTGTTATGGTGAAGCCTGCGGGCGCATATCTCGATGTCATCGCGCGTTTGCGGGATGAGACCACTTTACCGATCGCGGCATATCAGGTCAGCGGAGAGTATTTGATGATCAAAGCGGCTTGTGCGAGCGGCTGGCTGGATGAAAAGGCCGCGGTTCTGGAAAGCCTTTTGGGCATCCGCCGTGCGGGAGCCGATATGATTCTCACTTACTTTGCGAAAGATGTGGCGAAGTGGATTAGGTAGTTAAATTTTTCACCGCAGAGGCACAGAGGTCACAGAGGAACGCAGAGCGGATTCTATTGAAACTGAAGTATGAAATGTCAGAATCGTGATTCTAGATTGCTTTTGGTTGATATTTTTTGATCTAAATGGATTTTGCAGAGCTTAGAAATTATTTTGAGGAGAACTTCGCGGTGCGTGGGGAGTTGGGGGCTGGGCTGAGTTTTTGGAAAGATGGGGAAGAGATTGTTTCTCTGACGGGAGGTTACAAGGATAGAAATAAAACCGAGAAATGGAATTCCAAAACCTTGGCTCCCGTTTACTCGGCATCGAAAGGGCCAGCTGCGGCGGCTTTGCTGCATGCGCTTTCCAAGCGGGGCCTGGATGAGAATGATCTGGTGAGTGAGGTTTGGACGGGTTTTCCTTTGGAAGCCGCGACTTTTGGACAGATGCTCTCACATCAATGCGGCTTGGCGGCTCTGTCCGAAAATGTCGATGTATACGATCATCGCGCTGTGATTCAATCCATCGAGCACACCACACCCGAGTGGTCGCCTGGCCAGGGTCATGGGTATCATCCGAGGACATATGGTTTTTTGTTAGATGAATGTGTCAGGCGCCTCGAAGGCAAAACTTTGGGCGAGCTATGGAATAAGGAGATCGCTAAGCCCATGGGAATCGATTTTTGGATCGGCCTGCCCGAAAGCGAATGGGGAAGGGTGGCACAATTGGTTCCTGGAAGAGCGAAACCATCCGCCTTTGAAGAAGGATTTTATCAAATCTTCAATCAGGCAGGCAGCCTCACTCGAAGGGCATTTTCATCCCCACGTGGCTTGCATGCGATTGCGGAAATGAACGAATCCAAAGCTTGGGCTGCTGGATTGCCAGCCATGGGTGGAATCGGATCGCCGAGCGGACTTGCTAAGTTTTACCAATGCGTGATCGGTGCGTTGGATAGCCCGTTTTCAACTGGAGTGATTCGAGCTCTCGGTGCTCTGCAGATTTCTGGAGAAGATAAAGTGCTGCTGCGCGAAGCCGCTTTCACCTGCGGCTGCCAGAAAGATCCGCTCGATGAACACGGTCACAAGAAACGCTTTTTGTATGGAAATTCAAATTCAGCCTTCGGTCATCCAGGTTCTGGTGGAAGTCATGGATTTGGCGATCCAATCAGCCGAGTCTCGTTCGGCTATGCAATGAATCAAATGGAACTCACCGTCATGCCAGGAGAAAGATGTATGGGTTTGGTGGAGAGGGTTGCATCCTAAGGTTCCTGAGGTTTTATCTTTCTCCTAAATCAACAATCATCAATCGTAAATCAAACCGAATAACCAAAGCGCTTCTCACAAATGAATGACGATTGATGATTGATGAGGTTTGATTTTTGATCTGGAAGAAAAAGGACTACTCCATTGGCTTCTCCTTTCACTCGCCGACCCCCGACATATCGGGTCAGGCAGAAGATCGCCGCTACTCATTCAGAAAAGCTGTTAGAGGCGACGTGGCGTTTGCAGTCGATGATTTCTCAGGGAGTCCGAGTTCGAAGGCGGTGCGGCCGGCTTGGACGGCTTGTTTGAAGGCGGTAGCCATTTTCACGGGATCTGAGGCGATGGCGATGGCGGTGTTGACGAGGACAGCATCGGCACCGAGTTCCATGGCTTCTGCGGCGTGGGAGGGTGCGCCTATCCCGGCATCGACGACGACAGGGACGATGGCTTGGGCGATGATGATGGCGATTTGATCGCGGGTAGTGATGCCTTTGTTAGATCCTATGGGTGAGCCGAGTGGCATGACGGTGGCGCAGCCGCATTCTTGGAGACGTTTTGCTAGTACAGGATCGGCGTTGATGTATGGGAGGACGGTGAAACCTTCTTTGACTAAAATTTCTGCGGCTTTGAGTGTTTCGACGGGATCAGGGAGAAGGTAGGTGGGATCGGGATGGATTTCAAGTTTGATCCATTTCGGAAGGCCGGCGGAATGGGCGAGGCGAGCGAGACGGACAGCTTCTTCGGCGTTCATCGCTCCACTGGTGTTTGCAAGCAGGAGGTATTTCTCGGGATCGACAAAATCGAGGA
>JBILAN010000121.1:0-5412 GCA_044354135.1 Luteolibacter sp. | reverse complement strand
CGGATACGGGTGGGGTGGCGCATTTTGCGGAGGGCTTTGGCCTCGATTTGGCGGATCCGTTCGCGTGTGACTTGGAACTGGCGGCCGACTTCTTCAAGGGTTCGGGAGTAGCCATCTTTGAGGCCGAAGCGTTGCTCGAGGACTTCGCGTTCGCGTTCTGTTAGAGTATCGAGGACATCTTTGATTTTGTCTTTCAACATCGAGAAGCCGGCTTCTTCCATCGGGTTCTCAGCGGCCTTGTCTTCGATGAAATCTCCAAACGAAGTATCGTCGGAATCGCCGACGGGAGCTTGGAGTGAGATAGGCTGTTGTGCCATTTTGAGAACGGCACGGACACGTTCAACGGGGAGATGGATTTCCTCAGCAATTTCCTCAGGGGAAGGTTCACGGCCGTATTCCTGAACGAGTTGTTTCTGAACTCGCATCAGTTTGTTGATCGTCTCGATCATGTGGACCGGGATGCGGATCGTGCGTGCTTGGTCCGCGATGGATCGAGTGATCGCTTGGCGAATCCACCAGGTGGCGTAGGTGGAGAATTTATAACCGCGGCGGTATTCGAATTTTTCCACGGCCTTCATGAGGCCCATGTTGCCTTCTTGGATGAGGTCGAGGAAGGAGAGTCCGCGGTTGGTGTATTTTTTAGCAATGGAAATGACGAGGCGAAGGTTGGCTTCGACCATTTCTGTTTTTGCTTTAAGGGCGGATTTCATCCATTGGCGAAGGCTTTTGTAAGCGGGTTCGAAAGTGTCGTCATTCAGCCAGCAGCGTTGTTGCACTTCACGCATTTTGGTGGTAAATTCTTTATCGGTCGGATGGGATTTCAGGCGGCGTTGGTATTTCCAGTAGTTCTGGACGTATTCTTCGACTTGCTCGCAGAAATCCTCGATGACTTTTTGTTTGAAGTAGAAACGGATGTAGATGCGGTGCATCGAGGCGAGGTTTTTATCGAAGGTTTCCTCGAGCTTTTTCTTACCGCGTGGGGCTTTGCCTGCGAGTTGGCGGAAGATGTTATCGTTTTCTTCGTGGAGTTGTTTGAGTTGCTCGCAAAGTTTTGATAGGCCTTTCATGTAACGCTCGCGGGACTCGATTTTTTTGTCGAGGATAACGCGGTCGAAGCGTTCTTTGCCTTTGTTGAGTTTGTCTGCAAGGTCGAGGTAATGTTCGGTGATGAAACCGAAGCGATGAAGATTTTTGGAAACTTCGATTTCTGCGTCCTCGATGCGTTTTGAGATTTCGACTTCTTGTTCGCGGGTGAGCAAGGGGACTTGTCCCATTTGCTTGAGATACATGCGGACAGGGTCATCGAGGATGTCGAGTTTCTGATCGGCTTTGACTTCTTCTTCCTCTTCGCCATCGCCTTCGTCGCGTTTTTTGTCTTTAAAGCGATCGACCTCAGAGGCATCGATGATATCGAACTCCATGTTACGAAGGCGCTCCATGATTGCCTCGACGTCATCGGGATCGACGAGATCGTTGGGGAGGATTTCGTTGATATCGTCGTAGGTGAGATACTCTTGCTCTTTGGCAAGCTTGATGAGCTCGCGGATCTTTTCTTGGATTTCTGGAGTATCGATCCTGCGCTTGGGATCTTTCTTAGTGGGTTTCGCTTCTTTAATGGCACCTGGCTGCGAGGCTGCGAGGATTTCAGCGATGGATTGTTTGGCTTTTGTAGTGGATTTTTCAGGGGTCTTTTTCTCAGCAGCTTTGGTTGCGGGCGCGGCAGGTTTTGCAGTAGCGGCTTTTTTCTCAGGAGCAGTGGATTTGTTGCTAGATTTTGCTGCTGGCTTGGCTGCTGGCTTGGCTGCTGGCTTGGCTGCGGGTTTGGCTGCGGGTTTGGCTGCGGGTTTGGCTGCGGGTTTGGCTGCGGGTTTGGCTGCGGGTTTGGCTGCTGGCTTGGCTGCGGGTTTGGCTGCGGGTTTGGCTGCGGGTTTGGCTGCGGGTTTGGCTGCTGTTTTTGCTGCTGGCTTGGCTGTCGTTTTCCGAACTGCTTTTACTGCAGTTTTCGCGACAGGCTTGACTGCGGGTTTTTTGGTAACGGACTTTTTTGCCACTGCGGGTTTAGATGCCTTAGCCTTGGGTATAGATTTCGCCGCTGCCTTCGAGCTGGATTTGGTTGGAGCTGCTTTTGAGACAGGTTTAGCAGTCTTTTTTGCGGCGGAATTTTTGGCTGAAGATTTGGATGGCATAGTGAGCTTTGAGGCTGAGGAACGAGATATGTGGAGACATTTCACCCATTAAATGGGCACACGCGAAAAATCGCTGGCGGGCTGAAGGAAGATGGCAAAGGGCGTGGCGTCAAGTCCTTTATTTACTTGAACTTAAAAAGAGAAATGGAACCACAGATGGACGCAGATGAACGCGGATAATGAATGAGTTATTCCGATCAATTCTCACACCCCATTCGCTTGCAGGATGAATAAACAGATGTGAATTAAGCTTTCGAGGCTTCTTGGAGTAGTAAGAGACGCTCGTATGCGGCTCCGGATTGGATGGATTCGCGGGCGACATCGATGGCATCGCCAAGGTGATCGGCAAGGCCGGCACAGGCGATGGCGGCGGCGGCATTGAGGAGGACGATATCGAGCTTCGGTCCGGTTTCTTTACCGGAGAGGATATTTTCGAGGATGATGGCGTTTTGTTTGGCGTCGCCACCTTTGAGATCTTCGATCAGGGCTTTGCGGAAGCCAAAGTCTTCGGGGGTGATTTCCTCGTCTTCGAGCTCTTGGAGGGAGCCTGCTTTACAGATGCGAGTGGGACCCATGAGCGAAACTTCATCGACGCCGCGTCCGCAGGAGGCTTTTCCACTGACGACCCATGCGCTTTCGCGACCAAGGCGTTGGAGGATATCTGCAAAGGTGGAGCAGAGGGTTTCATCGCTGACACCGACAAGTTGGCATTGGGGGCGGGCGGGATTGAGGAGGGGGCCGATAAGATTGAAAATCGTGCGGTGACCAGATGCTGCGAGTTTCTTACGAACCGGAGCGACAGCTTTGAAGGCGGGATGATAATTGGGTGCAAAGAGGAAACCGACGCCTGCGGTTTCGATGCAATGGCGAAAGTGTTCGGGAGGCAGATCAATGCGGATACCGAGAGCTTCGAGGACATCGGCGCCACCGCTTTTGGAGGTGATGCCGCGGTTGCCGTGTTTGACGACAATGGCTCCTGCTGCTGCGGCGACGAACATGGAGGTGGTTGAGATGTTGAATAAATCTAACTGATCGCCACCGGTTCCGCAGACATCGAGGGTAGGGCCTTGGAGGTCGAGGGTGTTGATCATGGGATCGATCGCGTGTTTGAGAAATGCTTCGACGAAGCCGGCGATTTCTTCTGGAGACTCACCTTTTTTTGCCAGGGCGAGAAGCAAGGCTTCTTTTTTCGCATCATCGACTGATGGATCGAGCAAGAGATTTGCGGCAACATCGATTTCGCGAGGAGTTAGGTCGTCGCCGTTTTCGAGATGGGTGATGAGAGTATTCATGGTGAAATTCTAAATTCTAAATCTTAAAATGATGGAATTGGATTCTTGTTCTTAGTTCTTGGTTCTAAAAATCCAAGCTTCAAGCTCCCTGCCCCAAGCTCCAAGCTTAAAGATTCAGGATCACCGTTGCGGTGGAGAAGTAGATTAGCATCCCAGAGACATCGACGGTGGAGGCTAGGGAGGGAGAGGAGACGACGGCGGGGTCGAGATTGCAGGCGCGGGCGGCTATGGGGAGCATGGCACCGAGCAGGGTGGCGGAAAGAACTTGGAGTGTTAGAGCGGAGCCGACAGCGAGAGAGAGTTTGAAGAAAGAGAAATCAGGGGCAGCGGTGAGGTGGAGGTAGGGTAGAATGAAAGTAATAAACGCGGCCATACAGATGCCGAGAGTGAAGCCTAAGAAAAGACCTGTTAGAATTTCTTTCCAAGCGATGCGGATGAGGGTTCCTTTATCGATTTCGCCGAGGGCGAGCGCGCGGATGACCATGGTTGCGGATTGTCCTCCCGAGTTTCCGCCAGCAGCGACGACCATGGGCAGGAAGAGTGAGAGCACAAACGCTTTTTCGAGGGTTTCCGAGAAACGGAACATGACGTATCCGGATGCGATGGAGAGGAAAGCAAGGCCAACGAGCCAGTTGACGCGGCGGCGGAAATGACTCGCAGAGCTGGTGTTGAGATAGGAGAGCTCATTTTGTTCTCCACCGATACCTGCGAGTTTCTCAATATCCTCGGTGGATTCTTCTTGGAGGATTTCTAAAGCATCGTCGTAGGTGATGACGCCGAGGAGATGATGGAATTCATCGACGACAGGAAGAACAATGAGGTCGTATTTAGAAAGAGTGCGTGCGGCGTCTTCTTGGTCGGCGGTGGCGAGGATAAATTCGTCTGCGTCCTCCATGATGTCACGAATGGCAGTGTCCCAAGTTTCGAAGGCGAGATCGCGGAGTCGAACTTTTCCGACGAGACGACCTTGTTCGTCGACGACGAAAATGCGCGCTAAAGTTTCGGCATCTTCGCGGTCGCGACGAAGGACGGCGATGGCTTGTTTCACTGTCATATCGGCAGTGATGCGGCCAACCTGAGTGGTCATTCGTCCGCCTGCGGTGTCCTCTTCGTATTTGAGAAGGTTTTTAGTGAGTTCTTTATCACGAGGACCTAGCAGAGAGAAAAAGCGGACTTGCGCCTCCTCGGAAACCACTTGGAAAATATCGACGCGGTCATCGTCCGATAAATTACTTAGGAGGAAGCGGAGTTGTGCGGGTTTGAAGTGATCCAGAGCTTCTTCGATCAGTGAGTCAGGCAGTTCCGCGACCACATCGGTGGCGAGTTCTGGGCCGATGGTTTTCATGAAGAAATCGCGCTCTGCATCGTCGAGATCTTGGTAGAGTTCCGCAAGGTCAGCGTAGTGGATATCCTCGGCGGCTGCGAGGAGAGCGGAAGCATCCTCGGCATCGATGGCGAGTTTGATCGTATCGATCGGGTTCATGTCATCGTCGTCTGGCACGAGCGGAGCGTGGTGCAAGGAAATTGGGAGGTAAATGCTGAAATACGGAAGAATGTAATGTTGCAATAGGTGTTCATTTGATCCATATTCTGGGGTGTGGCAGAAGATATGTTAGGAAAAGGATTGTTGAAAACGCCGGGCGCTGCGTTGGAGGAGTATTTTGGATTTTCGAAATTTCTCGATGGTCAGGAGGAAGTGATTTCGGAAATTGTTGCGGGGCGAGATGGTTTGGTGGTGATGCCGACTGGCGGCGGTAAGTCCTTATGTTTTCAGATTCCTGCGTTGTGTTTTCCGGGGGTGACTTTGGTGGTTTCACCGTTGATTGCGTTGATGAAGGATCAGGTGGATGCGTTGCAAGCGCGAGGGATTGGAGCGACGCTGATCAATTCGACCTTGTCGTGGCCGGAGCAGAAGGAGCGGTTAGATGGGATGC
>JBILAN010000120.1:0-5440 GCA_044354135.1 Luteolibacter sp. | reverse complement strand
CGATCACTGATCTAGATGGGACGGTGTTGTTTGATTCGATCCATCCCGATCGCATTGGGAAACCTCACAATTCCCGTGATGTGCGGCTTACGCTGGCGGGTTCGTATGGAGCGCGGATGAGTCGATCAGATCCCAATGATCCATTGAGTGCGGTGATGTATGTGGCAGCTCCGGTGAGAGATAAAGATGGAAAGATGGTCGGTGTGCTGTCTTTAGCCAAACCTCAACTCAATCTGTTAGTTTTTATTGAGCAGACAAAAAATCGTGTCAAAGCGTTCGCGCTTGTCGGTGGTGTAGCGGCCTTGTTGTTGGGAATTTTGCTCGCTCGTTGGATTGCTGAACCTCTGCGTGAGCTGACGCGCCATGCTGAAGCGGTGGCAGGTGGTGCTCGTCCGGCCGCACCGCGTTTGCCGGGGCATCATCTCAAGCGACTTGGTGAAATGATGGAAGAGATGCGGGATGCACTGGAAGGAAAACGTCATGTGGAAACCTACGTGCGTAATCTTACGCATGAGATGAAAAGCCCGGTGGCGGCGATTCGAGGTGCGGTGGAATTGCTTTATGGGACACCCACTGAATCGCAAAGAGAAAAGCTTCTCGCCAATATTGAAAGTGAAAGTCGCAGGCTCGAATTACTTGGAGATCAACTGCTCGCTTTGGCGAATTTGGAAAGTCGCAAACAGTTGGATCAAAGCGAGGAATTCGATTTGAAGGTTCTGGTTCATCGCACCGTGGATTCAAAAACACCCAACGCGCAGAATCATGGAATAGAAATTCACATTGATCCATTAGCTGAAGCTCGGTTGCATGGCGATGCGACCTTGATCGAGCTGGGGATCGCAAATCTACTGCAAAACGCCATCGATTTTTCAGAGGATGGTTCTACAATCACGGTGAAGCTGCGCTGTGAGGAGAACGACGCGCTGATCGAAATTTTTGATCAAGGAATTGGTTTGCCGGACTTTGCGTATGATCGTGCTTTTGATCGATTCTTCTCCATGCCGCGTCCTCGAACGGGACACAAGAGCTCTGGGTTGGGGTTGTGCTTTGTGCGTGAAACCGCGCAACTTCATGGCGGAGAAATCACCCTTGGACCGAATCAACCAACAGGGACGGTGGCGACGTTAAGGTTGCCGAGGGTTGTTTGAGGGTCTTTTTGAATCATACGAAGGCGATTTCGAGATAACTGATTAAGAATGAAAAATAAATTTATCAGAGTGGTAGCGATAGCCGTGATGACTCTTGGTTTACTACTGCCATCCATTTTTTTTATTCAAATCGTATTCTATAGATTTCCATCGGAGGCTGAATTTATAGAGCACTTTCAACCCGATTCCTCAACCCCTGTGATCATTGATAATACTCAAGGAGATATCGGCTTCTTCGGTATAAAAATTGGAGAAGAAGAACAGTTTTTCGTAGAGATATGCGAGCAATGGGTATTTCCTGGATCAAAATACAGATGGGAACGGTGGAGTGAATGTTTGTGTAATTAGGCATGGCGGATAAAATTTGAGGGTAGATTGAAGAAATTCAGACCCTCCATCTGCGCTGCGCTGCGATTGCCGCCACATCGCCGCTACAATGCTCCGAATCTTCTGTGGCGTTTGTTGTATTCTTCGACGGCGGCGAACAGATCTCCTTGGCGGAAGTCCGGCCACATTTTTTTAACAATGACGATTTCCGAGTAAGATATCTGCCAGAGGAGGAAATTGGAAATGCGCATTTCGCCCGAGGTGCGGATGAGGAGGTCGGGGTCGGGGATATCTTTGGTATAAAGATGGTTGGAAAAAAGTTCGGGATCGATCTCTTCTAGTGAAATTTCACCTGCGACGACTGCTTTGGCGATGGAGCGGACGGCGGCGGTGATTTCTTCTCGTGCGCCATAGGATAATGCGAGCACCAAGGTCATCGTTTGATGGTTCTTGGTTTGCTCTTGAATGCGATCCAGTCGTTTGCGGGTCGCGGCGGGAAGCCGATCCAGATCGCCGATGGCCTGGAGGCGGATGTTTTGCTTGTCTAATTCAGAAGCTTTTTCATCTAGAAATCGATCTAACAGTTTCATCAAACCATCGACTTCGTTTTGAGGTCGGTTCCAATTTTCTGAGGAAAACGCGTAGAGTGTCAGGTATTTCACCCCGAGCTCGATACAGGCCTCGGTGACCTCACGGATAGATTCGGCACCTGCGCGATGACCCTCAGCACGCGGGAGCCCACGTTCTTTTGCCCAGCGGCCATTGCCGTCCATGATGATGGCGATGTGGGAAACCTGATGATGGTCAGATGAAGTCATTGTTCGTTTTCTGGTTTGAACATCCCACCGTAACCCGGTTTGTAGAGGAAAAGAGAGGAGTGTTGGGCGATGATTTCGAAGTGTTTGTCGATGGAGTATACACGGAGATCATCATGAATGGCAATCGAGGCGATGAGGACATCCAGCCATGGTAAGTTTAAACCCTTGCCTCGAAGCGACCAGGCTAGAGAAATCGCACGATTCCAATCGTCCTCTTTGAAGGGGCGATAGGGAATCACGGAAAAGAAACGACCTAGACGGTTGCGTTCTTCTTTGCGGGCACCACCTATGACTTCGAGTCGTATAGGCGCACACCATGTGGCTTCATAGGCATCTAGCAGTCCCTCGAGTGCGAGTTTCACCCGCATGTCGCCTTGAGGGCGCAAACTTTCAATCCAGACTGAAGAATCAACGAGGACCATTACTTTTCGTCTGGGTAAAGAGGAGGAATGGGGTCGGTAAAGTCAGAAGATGCTGTATCTTCGGAGCCATAATAATCAAACGCTCCTTCTCGGATGAGGCGTCCGAATTCTTTGGCTTTTTTTCTACGGACATACTCAGTGACCGCTTTTGCGACCGCAGGACTTTTATTTTTGTCTCCTGTGATTTCCAAAAGATCTGCCAAAATGGCTTCATCAATGTCTACCGTGATTCTCATGGAGAAGAATTAGCATCAAATTTCATCATTTCAAGAGGCAAAATGATGAAATTTGAGGATATTAGAGGCGTAGAGTCTGCTTGCGATCCGGTCCAACCCCGACGAATGCGATGGGTGCGTCGCAAAGTTCAGACAGTCGAGCAAGGTAAGCTTGGGCGTCCTTTGGTAGTTCACTGTAACTCAAACACTTTGTGGTGTCTTGTTTCCAACCAGGTAGAGTTTCGTAAATCGGTTTTGCGCGATTCCAGAAATTGCGATCTGCTGGTGGTAGTTCGTGGCGGATACCATCGATGTCATAGGCGACGCAAATTTTCAGATGATCGTATTCATCGAGCCCATCGACGTTGGTGACGGCGAGTCCGGTCACGCCGTTGACCATGCAAGCGAAGCGGAGCAGGACGGTATCGAGCCAGCCGCAACCGCGCGGGCGACCCGTGGTAGCCCCGAATTCGCGGCCTAGGTTATGGAGATATTCAGAAAGTCCTTCGTCGCAGGTTGGGAAAGGACCGGAACCGACACGAGTGGTGTAAGCTTTGCAAACGCCGATGACGGATTCGATCGCAGTCGGAGGCAAACCAGTGCCGGTGGTGGAGCCGCCAGCAGTGGTGTTAGATGATGTTACGAAAGGATAGGTTCCGAAATCGATGTCGAGCAAGGTTCCCTGCGCACCTTCAAAAAGAAGATTTTTTTTCGCCTTCCATGCTTTGTGAAGCACTGGGATGGTGTTCGTAATGTATGGGCGGAGGCGTTCAAATGCTATGTAAGTGTCTGCGATGACCGCTGCTGCGGTGAAAGTAGGAAGATCGTATTTCGATAGAATCTCGTTCACTTCGGAAGTGCGGCGTGTGATAAGCGCTTCGGCAAAAGGCCGATCTAACAGATCTGCCATACGTAAGCCGCAGCGGTTAACTTTGTCGGCATACGTTGGTCCGATCCCACGTTTGGTGGTACCGATTTTTTGATCACCTAGTGCGATTTCACGAGCGGCATCGAGTTCTTTATGGAACGGCAACACGACGTGAGCGCGATCTGATATGAGAAGTTTCTCTGGGGAAATTTTCACTCCTTGTGCTTCGATGCGATCGATCTCGATACAGAGTCCGATGGGATCGACGACGACGCCGTTGCCGATAACGTTGATTTTGTCATCCCAAAGAATTCCAGAAGGAAGGAGGTGAAGGACGTATTTGGTGCCATTGGCGATGACTGTGTGACCTGCGTTGTTGCCACCTTGGCCACGGATAACGACGTCTGCGGATTCAGTTAGATAGTCGACGATCTTGCCTTTGCCTTCGTCGCCCCATTGGAGGCCGGTGATTACAGTATTCATGAAACTTTAAACTTTAAATTTTAAACCTCAAATTTTGAGGTGCTTGTGCTGGGTTTTTTCCTTACGCGGAAGTGGTTTTCCAAATAACACTTTTAGTGTTTATTCGCTTCAATCATTTCAGCGAAGTCGGTGAAGAAGTGGGCGGCGTCGTTGGGACCCGGTGCGGCTTCTGGATGGTATTGGACAGAGAAGATGGGTAGAGTTTTGTGACGCATGCCCTCGACGGTGTTGTCGTTGAGGTTGATATGCGTGACTTCGATATCGGAAGGGAGAGAATCAGGATCGACTGCGAAGCCGTGGTTTTGTGAGGTGATGGAAATTCTGCCGGTTCGGAGATCTTTGACGGGTTGATTGCCGCCGCGGTGGCCGAATTTCAGTTTGAAGGTTTTTCCGCCGTAGGCGTGGGCGAGGAGTTGGTTTCCAAGGCAGATGCCAAAAGTTGGGAGTTTGGTGATGAGCTGTTTGAGTTCTTTATGAACGTAATCGAGCGCAGCCGGATCTCCGGGGCCGTTTGTTAAAAACAGACCATCGGGTTTTTTCGCAAGGATGGCTTCAGCGGAAGTTGTGGCAGGCACGACTTCTACTTCGAAGCCTGCTTGGCGCAGCATGCGGAGTTGGTTGTATTTCAAACCGAAGTCGATTGCGACGACGCGGTATTTCACTGGAGGGAGTTCTTCGTAAGTTTCGGTCTCGCCGATGGAGGCGTTGGGCAGGGTCCATTTGCGGGATTCTTCTGACCAGATGTAGGATTGCTTGGTGGTGACTTCTTTGACGAAGTCTGAACCTTCCATAGGAGCTGAGTTTTTCGCAGCGGCGATGGCATCGGCTTCTGAAAGTTCAGTGGTGACGCAGGCACGCATCGCACCAAGAGAGCGGAGATGTTTGGTTAGAGCGCGGGTGTCGATTCCCTCGATACCGAGAATGTTGTGGCGCTCAAGATAAGGAGAGAGGCTTTCTTGTGAGCGCCAGTTAGATGGGATTTCGCAAAGCTCGCCGATAACAAACGCGCGGATGTGAGGACCGGCGGATTCATTGTCTTCTTGGTTCACGCCGTAGTTGCCAATCATCGGGTATGTCATCGCGACAATCTGGCCGCGGTAAGAAGGATCAGTGATCACTTCTTGATAACCTGTCATCGAGGTATTGAAGCAAATTTCTC
>JBILAN010000050.1:0-17911 GCA_044354135.1 Luteolibacter sp. | reverse complement strand
CCTATGTCAGCCTAGGGCAACGCCCTTTTATCGTTAAGATATTTCTGACTTGGCTCAATGATCTCTGTTCGATCATTATCTCTTCAGCACCAACGGTGCGTCCTATGTCAGCCTAGGGCAACGCCCTAGGAAAAACGCCCTAGAAATAATCCCCCCACCCCCCACCAGCCCTGAAAGGGCGATTTAAAACCATGTCCCAATCTCTCGCGCGTCTCTGCGTTCATCTTGTTTTCAGTACAAAACATCGTGAATGCCTTCTTCTTGATTCTATTCGTAAAGACCTCCATGCCTACATCGCAACCGTTTTGAAAAACATGGAGTGTCCTGCACTCATCATCAACTCGGTTGAAGATCACATCCATATCCTTCTCGATCTAAATCGGACGATTTCTATCAGCTACGTGATGGAGCACGTAAAAAAGACCTCTTCCAAATGGCTTAAAACGCAAAGCCAGGCACTTGCTAAATTTGGATGGCAAGCTGGCTATGGTGCATTTGCCGTGAGTGAATCCAATGTTCCAGCAGTTCGAAAATACATCGAAGCCCAACAGGAGCATCATCACAAAATGACTTTTCAGGAAGAATACCGTGCCTTTTTGACCAAAAACCGAATTTCCTATGATGAACGCTATGTTTGGGACTGATTTTCTATAGAAAAAAATTTCATACCCTGAAAGAATGGCATATCCGGTGCTGTATTTAGAATAGCGGTCCGACTGAGACGCCTCAGGTTAATGGGTTTTTCCCGGGGATGATCGGTCGGGCCGCTTCAGTTTTTCCTTTTTTTGGTTTTATCAGAGACGTCTCAATGAGATCAGTCCTTTTTTTAAGTGATAACTCAACGATTCATTCTATCTTCTCCTAAATGAAGCATGACGAGTCCATCCTTGAAGCTGAAGTGGTCGAGATCGACGGCGTGGCTGTGGAGCCACGTCCAGAGGTAGATTCGAGAAATAGCGGTCAAAAACGGCGTATCGATTGGCATGGCTGGCAGGGAAAAATTCGCGTACTGGATAAACGCTGGATGCCGCTGTGGATTGTGCTCGGAGTCATTGCAGTGATTTTGCTGTTAACCGTTGGGTTGTTGGTTGCGGTTTTCGCTTTTATTATTTGGGTGGTGAAAGCCATCCTGCGGATGATCTTTTCGGTTTTTACAGTATCTGACCAAACACTGAACCGGAGGTCATAGTCCTGAGCGGCTTATCATAAGTAGCCGCAATCCATTCAAACAGACCAGGACCGTGCTGCCTTCATGACCAATCACACCGATAGGTAGAGGCAAGGATAGCCCAAGTGCTGCAATCACCAGAAACACAATGATGCTTGCAGCAAATATCAGATTTTCTAACAACACTTTTCGTGATCTTCGCGCATGCCCGAGCAGCAAAGGAATATTTTCTAAGCGATCTCCCATCAGCACAATATCAGCAGTTTCCATGGCAACATCGGTACCTGCCGCACCCATCGCAACACCAAGATCTGATGCTGCAAGCGCAGGAGCGTCATTCACACCATCGCCTATCATCATCACGCGGCCTTCTTTTTTCAGCTCACGGATAATGTTGAGTTTATGCTCAGGAAGCAACTGCGCACGGATATCATCGATCCCTATTTCCGCACCTATCGAATTCGCAACCAACTGATGATCTCCCGTTAGCATCACGACCTTCTTCACGCCAAGTTTATGCAACTGAGCGGTCAAAAATTTTGCTTCGGGTCGTATCGTATCCGCCATCACCAATACGGCTTTTGCGATCAGTTGTTCGCCATCTTTCACGCCCAGCCAGACACACGTATGGCCTTTTTCTTGCAGTTGCTTTGCGTGTACCGCGAGCTCATCCAGTCCTCGAGCTGCGGATTCTCGGAGCCAACGCTCGCTGCCAATATGGTAATGAACCGATTCCACTGTCGCCTCTGCTCCATGTCCTGTAACGGATTGAAACGAGGTCGCCTCCGGAACCGAAAGCTTTAATCGATTCGCCGCATCCACCACGGCTCTTGCGAGTGGATGCTCCGATCGACCTTCGAGTGCGGCAGCGGCACGTAATATGGCCACTCCTTCCGCGCTCAACGGAGCGGCGAGCGATTGAATTCCACCAGGTAGAACCAATTCGGTGAGCGATGGTTTACCTGCGGTAAGCGTACCAGTCTTATCAAGAGCTACTATATCTATCGTAGCTGCGCTATCGAGATGCGAACCTCCTTTGATCAAAATTCCGACTCGTGCCGCACCGCCTATCGCTGATAAAACAGTTGCAGGGGTGCTGATGATTAACGCGCAAGGTGAGGCAACAACCATGACTGTCATGGCTCGATAAAATGCAGGGGAAAATTCTTTGCCTAAAATTAACCACGGCACAAGAAACACAGCAATCGTTAATAGGATCACGCCCATCGCATAGTATTGCTCGGCGGATTCGAGAAAACGTTGGGTCTTGGATTTTTCTGCTTGAGCCGCGGCGACGAGTTTGACCATGCGAGCTAATGCTGAATCTTCCGAACGCTTCTTGACCTCAATTTCAATCCCGCCGCTTTGATTAATGGTTCCGGCAAATACATTACCCCCAACCATTTTTGCAACTGGCATCGACTCGCCTGTTAGAGATGCCTCGTTCACAAAAGTATCGCCCTCGACCAATTTGCCATCGACAGGAATCTGCTCGCCCGGCTTTACGATCACGATTTCACCAAGCTCCAATTCTTCAACTTTCACCAAGACCGCGCCGCCGTTGCGCTTCACAAGCGCTTGATCGGGACGCAGTTTGAGTAATGCGCGAATCGCGTTGTGCGTGCGATCCATAGCATAATGTTGGAGCACATTTGATAAGCTGAATAAAAACAATAGCAGCGCTCCCTCAAAAGGCGCGCCGACTATTGCCGCGCCTAGCGCAGCAAGCACCATGAGGCCATCGATATCGATGATCCATTTTCGCAGCGATGCAAGAGCCGATTTAACCCCTTGGTATCCCGTAAAGATGTAAGCGCCCACGTAAAGCCCGTGTGTCAAATTGCTGACGCCATTGATTTTTTGGAGCAACGCAGCTGCGATCAGAAACAGCAAGCCAAGCGCACAGGAAATTTCTTCCCAGTGTTCGCTCTTGCGATCATGAATATGCGTTCTGGCGTGATCCATATCAAATCTCTAGAGAGATTATGGACCAAGCATGTGCAAAAGGTCGAGAAACGAAATTGGCAAGAGCGCCAAGCTTCAGATTAACTTGTATTTTCCAGGAGTTGGCACAGGTGGAACAGGTCTTGCATCAGATAACTTATAATTATCTGGAGCAAGGTCTTGGTTAGATGCCAACAATTGATCCCATGTGATACGTTGGCCAGTGTGCGCGGCTTCACGACCTAGCAGGCCAAGCATCGTGCTGTTCGCCATAAATTCGCCGGCATTGAGCTCTTTGCCTGCACGGATCGCGGCAAACCATTCATTGTGGCAAACCTGATACATGTTTTCCGGCTCGCCGCGGAATGCCCATGTGATTTTTCCTGTAGGATCTTTGGTCATCACGCGACCCGGTGCTTCAAGCATGCCTTTTTCACAAAAGACGCGATCGACAACTTCGTTGAAAGCGCCTTGGAGCTGTCGTTGACCAACGTGGCACATGACACCACCTGGATATTCATAAACAACATCGTAGTGATCGTAAACATTGCCGTCGTCAGAACGTTGAGCGCGGCCACCTGATGCTCTGGCAGCGATCGGTGCAACGTCGCCCATTGCCCACGCAACTTTATCCACGGTATGGATCGCTTGCTCTAACAGCGGCCCACCGGAAAGCCATTCATGACCCATCCAATTGCGAATTTGCCATTCGATATCGCCCCATTCCTTGTTGCGCATATCATTGTGGGTGCTTGGTTTCGGCACGTTCGCCATATAGGTTCCATAAACGGAAATCACGCGACCGAGTTCCCCGGAAAGTAGCTTCCCGTAACCCTCCCGCGTGTTGGGAGAAAAGCGCCAGCAGTAACCATGTTGAAGGGTTGTGCCTTTTTGCTTAGCAATTTTAGCGGATTCCAAAACCGATTTGATGCCAGCCATATCGACCGCCATCGGCTTTTCTGCAAAAACGTGTTTGCCTGCCTCGACGGCGGCTCTGAGATGAAGTGGACGGAAACCCGGAGGCGTCGTTAGAAGCACAACATCAACCCCACTATCAATGACTTTTTGATAAGCATCTAGGCCAGAAAACTGACGAGCCTCTGGAACGTCGACTTTACCGGCAAACTTTTTGAGATGATTCAACGCGGAGGTGATCTGCGGAGCAAAGACATCACCGATAGCCCAAAGTTGAACATTCGGATCCGCAGAAAGAGCTTGGCTCGCGGCACCGGTTCCTCGGCCGCCGCAACCGATCAAACCAATTTTAAGCACTTTATTGTTCTGAGCTTCTTGAGCGCGCAATACGGCTGGAAATGACATCACGGCAGCAGCAACACCACTGGTTGCGAGAAAATGACGACGATTTGGGGTTTCTGTGGACATAAGCAAATTCTATTTGGGCGTTCAAATTAAACTAATACTACGCCATGATAGCGACAAACTTTCAATATATTGTTACGCAAACCATACTATCTGGAAGCGCCCAGCTTAAGCAGCTCCAGAAATGTTGGTAAAATCTTTAAGAACAAAGAATTTTTTCCGCCACGTGAGAGTTGTTGGGCAACCAGATCTGCAGGCGCTTCAGGATCTGCAGGGGAAAGGGAGGTCAGATGATAATCGCCGGATTCAATTTCGCGGACGAGATGGATAGCGTTTTTCTCATGACTGACTCGAACCGTGGTCTTTCCACAGGAAAGTTCCACCAATCCTATCGGCGCCGTATCCTCAGAGGATTCAATGTGAGCCTGTATTTTATGACCGGTTTTTGATTCAAATGTAAAATGGCCACGTAATTTCCAGCCTGCTTGGACTGATAGCCATGCCAAAAGCTGAAGAGCTGTATTGCGGTTTGATAGGTCATGCTTGATGTGGATCTTCTCGATGTGTTCGAGCGCTGACTGCGCAACCATGTCGTCAAACAAACTAGCAATGCTAACTCGAAATTGCCAGCAACGGGTCCATGCCAAGTCTTGAACGACTAGTGCTGGATTTACCGCAAGGGCTTCAAGAATGCGAGCAAACGAAATCTGCGGTTGGCGCCACAACGAGCTATCGACAATAAGCCTATCCATGACGCTGGCGAGGCGCTCGGTGAAAACATCGGAGAGTTCGCCCTGCCACCAAAAGACGAGAGGGAGGTCGGAGTTGAGATGGGAGAAAACCGTGTTGCGGAAACGTCCAGTAACCCGCCCTGTTAAACGAAACGAAATTTGCTCACAACAAACCGATTTCTGACCGTATAAAAGATGGCAATGTGCCGTAATCCATGCACGAAGACTCGCGGCTTCATTTCGGTCGATTTCCACAAGAATCGCGCGACAGGCATTGTCGCGAGTCAGTTCATTGATGATTCGAGAATTTTCTAACAGGCTTCCGGATTTTTCTGAATAAACCACCAGATTCATCAACGATGAGTTGGTTCGCGCCTCGTCCTGTTCCCAGAGTTTGCGCAGCTCGAGATCGATCGCCGAGATCGGAACTTCGATACCGAGTTCGGGACAAGTGCTGGGAAAATTAGAGCTCATTTCAACGTTGAAAATGGTTAGAGAAACTTCTCACAGCCTACGCCAGGTATTCCCGTCCTTTTGAATCATGTCATCCGCCTCACGCGGGCCCCATGAACCTGCGACAAATTCAGCCATCGCCGGTTTATTGTCCGACTCATGCCAAGCGCGCTCGATGTGATCAATGAAACGCCAAGCTTCTTCGACCTCGTCGCGGCGGGCGAACAAGGTGGCATCGCCAGCCATCGCGTCGAGAATAAGGCGTTCGTAGGCTTCTGGGCTGCCTTTGCCGAAGCTTGTAGCGTAATGGAAATCCATTTTCACCGGCTCAAGACGCAAGCTGGTACCGGGGATTTTTGAGACCATGCGCAGGGAAATTCCTTCGTCGGGTTGGATGCGAATGACCAAGACGTTGCCGCCTGGAACTCCTCCAGGAAGCGCGCCGAATAGCACGGATGGCGCATCTTTAAAATGAACAGAAATCTCTGTGGATTTTTTCGGCAAGCGTTTGCCCATACGAATGTAAAACGGGACACCACTCCAACGCCAAGTATCGATCAATAAACGAACCGCAACATAAGCTTCGGTTTCCGAAGTTGGCGAAACGCGATCTTCTTCACGATAGCCAGGGACGGGATTACCATCGACATGTCCCGCGATGTATTGCGCACGAATGACATTTTCCGCAACTTTTTCTGGCGTATCCCATTGACGCAACGAACGGATCACTTTCACTTTTTCATCTCGCACACCATCAGCTGAAAGATCAGTCGGTGGCTCCATCGCCACTAAGCTGAGAAGCTGCAACAAATGGTTCTGCACCATATCACGCAGCGCGCCGGATTTTTCATAATAACCACCACGTCCGCCTTCCATACCCAAATTTTCCGCGCAGGTGATTTGGATGTGGCTAATGTATTTGCTGTTCCACAAGGGCTCGAAAATCGCATTCGCGAAACGCAATACCATCAGGTTCTGTGCGGTTTCTTTTCCGAGATAATGATCGATGCGATACGTGTCGGACTCACGGAATGTTTGGTTCACAACTTGGTTCAAATGCTGTGCAGTTTTTAAATCTGTACCGAAAGGTTTTTCGACAATCACGCGCGCCCAGCAACCAGCTGTCGCTTCGTTGAGTCCGGCCTTTTTAAGATGCAGCAAAATGTTATCGAAAAACTCCGGAGCGGAAGCGATGTAGAACAAACGGTTTCCTTTGCCGCCGCGCTCCGCATCAATCTCGTCCAAACGCTTCGCGAGCGACGCATATCCAGCCTCATCCGTAAATTCGGATTGATGATATGAAACACTGTTGATAAACGGATTCCATACTTCCTCGTCATGTCCGTTGCGGGAAACTTTGCGATTCAATTCCTCAAGACCTTTGCGAAATTCAGCATCGGACTTTTCACGGCGGGCAAAACCAATGATGTTCACTCCGGTCGGCAACTCACCATCAACGGCGAGGTTATAAAGCGCGGGAATGAGCTTGCGGTGCGTGAGGTCTCCGGTCGCGCCAAAAATCACCACGGTGCATGGCTCAGGACGATTGCGGGAAACAAGATCTTCGCGGAAGGGATTGGACATAGAACGGTGGGAGTTTCAGCGAATCTGACCCCTAAGGGAAAGCCAAATTCACCACCGAAACTGAAATGCGGCGCATCACGGGTATTAGTCAGGGTATTTGTGCTCAGCAAAAACACGAAAAAACCGCCGCCACAAACTGTGACGACGGTTTGGAGAGAGAAAAAATCTCAAATTCGACTGATATTAGTCGATGTATTCCGTCCATGCCGAGGCACGAGTTGGGAGGCGTGGCATGCCGATGGAGAGGCCCTTGCGAGCAGCCCCACGAGGAGAATCTGCACCGAAGTAGTAGCGCAATCCGATACCGACTTGCATTTCATTCAACGAGTCACCTTCATCAGTGCTGTTGATATAATCATAGCGACCGAAACATGTGAAGAAGAGTGGCATACTTTCCATCAGTTGATGTTGGTAGTTCACGGATGCCCCGAAGAAAAAGCCGGGATCATCGCCATCAATGTAGGATTCGGTCTCAGCCATCTCAATGTCTAAGTTGAGGGTAGAGCGCTCGCCCGAGAAGTAGGTGACTCCAACCCGGGAAAATAGACCACCAGTAAATCCTTCACCATCATCGCTACCATCACGACCTTTGAAGGCGTAGCCGAACTGTGCGTAGACCATCAAATTTTCATCGTAGAAATGATGTACCTCACCGCCAATCATCCAAACATTATAGGCATCGTCTTTATCGTGATCCTGCGCCAAGGTATCACCATAGCCTACCAATAAACCCGCACGGGTATCTGGCGTGAATTGATAGAGAAGGTGTGCTCCAAGCATGTATTCTCGCTCCGGATCCTCTTGATCGTCGAAATCCTCTTCCTTCTTAAAATCGTCGTGACGCGCATAGGCATCTAAGGAGACGAGCCAAGTATCAGCAAACGGAACGGTTATCGATCCATCAAGAGAGGCAAACCCTACTTTGCCCTCATCTGGATTACTATCTGCTTCACGGACAGAATTGATTCCAGTGAATATTCCGAGATGTCCCACAATTCCTGAAGTAAGATCAGGTGCAGGGCTTTGGATAGATTCTGTTTGACCTGCAGTTAAGCTGGTCGTCAACAGAGACGCCAACCCAAGAAGGGCCGAATATTGATATGTTTTTTTCATGTTGTTATGTTAAGTAAGTAGAAACGCCTTTGCTTTGGGCATTAGGCTATTTCCTCCTACGTAACACCCCTACCTTTCGTCAACCTATTTTTGATCGCTGGGATCAACGGGCACCGAACGGGCTGTATGCCGCTGTGGCCAGAGCTTTTTGGCGTGATGCAAAGAAATTGATGCCTTTGCACAACTGCGACATCATCGGGAAAATCATGATCAGAGCCAACGGAGCGAAAAACATCCCGATACAATACAATAGGAACGTTGTCTCACTGAGCTTCGGCGCAGTTTTCAGATCCTCGTAACTTGAAACAACCCGATTCCAGTCTTTCGGCAAACCGTTGATGGCTACGAAAACCCAATAAAGGTTGAAAAATGGAATGAACATAAAGCCTATCGCTTTTCCCGGAGTGACCTGCACGCCGCCAGATTGAACGCACGCCCATGCGCGATAAAGATTGATGCAGAAGAAAACTCCTGAAAGCAGCATGACGATGACACCAACTAAATAGATAATTCCAGCAAGTCCCGCTTTCTCCTCGCCACCTGTAATTAAAATGACAAGTGCAAGAATAAACAAAACGAAGCTACCCGCAAACGACCCAACCCACAGACCAAAACTCGCGGATTTCACCGGAAAATAAGGATACGGTCCACCTACCGGTGCTACCTGCGCCGCATAAGAAGTGGTTGCAACTGCAGTGGCAGGTCTGGCTCCGCTCGTAGCAAGCCGAGATCCCGGAGGTGCCCAAGCGGCAGAAGTCGTAGCCACAGGGGCGGGGGCGGGCGCGGGTGCTGCAGGAATCAATCCAGGAACTTGTGAGGCTGGCGCCCATTCCGCCATGCCCTCCGTCCAGACCATGGTTTCAGCTACGATGTTACCCTGTTGAGCATACTCCACAAGCTGCTGACCAGTGTAAGGTCCCATTTGCTCACCATTGCTGTGTACGAACCATTGATCACTCATTGCACTTGTAGCAATTATCAGCAACTGACGGTTTGACAAGTCTATATTGGAATCAAAACCCACACACGAAAGTAATTTGCTATTTCGTCGGAAACGTATAATCTCCGCCCCCTTTCCTGAATCGTTAGAAATCTAACATGAACTCCACTGAACATTTCACAAATCACGTTATGCCGACCTATGGTCGCTTTCCGCTAACGCTTGTCGAAGGCAAGGGAGCACGTGTGCGCGATGATGCAGGACGGGAATATTTGGATTTCTGCATGGGTATCGCAGTGTGTTCTTTGGGCCATTGTCATCCACGTTTGGTCAACGCGATCCAACAGCAAGCTGCCAAGTTGATACACGTTTCAAATCTGTATCTCAATGAGCCTCAAGGACTTATGGCGAAGGAGATGAATGAGTTTGAAGTGAAATTACCCGGCAAAATTTTCTTTTCAAACTCAGGCGCCGAAGCAAATGACGGCTTGATTAAATCCGCACGTCGCTACGGTCACCACAAGCCGC
The DNA here is from genome assembly GCA_044354135.1 of Luteolibacter sp. Lineage (GTDB taxonomy): Bacteria > Verrucomicrobiota > Verrucomicrobiia > Verrucomicrobiales > Akkermansiaceae > Luteolibacter. Next base: position 8,130 of record JBILAN010000050.1, on the reverse strand, counting down.
AAGCCAACGGCAAACCGCGTTTTGAGATCATTACGTTTCAACAATCTTTTCACGGACGCACACTTGGCAGCATGGCCGCCACTGGCCAAGCAAAGATCCAACAAGGCTTCGACCCGATGTTGCCTGGGTTCCGTTATCTTCCGTTCAATGACATCGCCGCACTCAAAAATACGGTCAGCGACGAAACCGTCGGTTTCTTACTCGAACCCGTGCAAGGCGAAGGCGGAGTCAATGTCGCGACCAAAGCGTTTCTCGAAGCACTCGCTGCACTTTGCAAAAAACACGATTTGCTCCTGATGTTCGATGAAGTGCAGGCAGGCTTCGGACGTTGCGGCCAGGCCATGGCTTGGCGCGCAATCGCTCCAGATATCGAACCCGACGGTATTTCTTGGGCCAAAGGTATGGGCGGGGGAGTTCCAATTGGGTCATTTTGGCTCAGTGATCGTTCTATTGACGATTCCAGGAAAACCCTAGCATCACTGATGGGTCCTGGCTCTCATGGATCGACCTATGGCGGCAATCCTCTGGTTTGCGCAGCAGCCATCGAAGTCCTCCGCGAAATCCGCGAGAAAAATCTCGCCGCCAACGCCCTCCATCAAGAGCAGCGGATAAGAACAGAAATCGCATCATGGAAATTGCCTGTGATCACCGAGGTCCGGGGGCTAGGTTTGTTGCTCGGAATCGGCCTGCGCGCCGATCTCATCCCAACCCCAGAAGGCTCAACTCCTGCACTTACCATCGTCAACGCCCTGATGGCAACTGGGCTAATCGTGCCTCCTGCAGGACCAGAAACCTTCCGTTTGCTGCCTCCACTCAATGTTACCGACGCTGAAATCGACGAAGCCTTGGCCATCATCCACAAAACCCTGTCCTCCTACGCTTAAGTCGGCTTCATACCACAGGACCTTCAGACCTTCGACCTTCGACCTTCGACCTTAAGACCCAGATGAAACATCTCCTTTCCATTGAAGAACTCAGCGCCGCTGAAATTTCTAGCCTCATCGCTAACGCTCAAAGCTTAAAAGCCGAACGCGGGAAACACGCGTCCCAACCACTGGCTGGACAAACATGGGCGATGATTTTTAGTAAATCCTCTACTCGCACCCGGGTGTCGTTCGAGGTCGGTATCCGCGAACTCGGTGGCTCTCCAATGTTTCTCTCCGCCCATGAGATCCAACTCGGTCGCGGTGAACCCATCAAAGATACCGCCCGTGTGCTCGGCAGAATGGTGCACGGCATGATCATCCGTACCTTTGCCCAACAGGACATCATCGAATTCGCCAATTACTCCAACCTACCCGTTATCAACGCCTTGACCGATGACGAACATCCCTGCCAAATCCTTGCCGATCTCTTGACGGTCAAAGAAAAACTCGGTGGCTGGGAAGGGAAAAAATTCGCCTTCGTGGGCGATGGCTTCTCTAACATGACTCGATCATGGATGTGGGCAGCAAAGATTCTGAAATTCGAACTCACCATCGCCTCACCCCTAGCTTGTCAACCGCCAGCCGGTTTCCTCAAAACTCTCAACTATAACGACTTGAAAATCACCACTGATCCTATCGAAGCGGTAAAAGGCGCTGATGTGATCAATACCGATGTCTGGCTCTCAATGGGACAAGAAGGTCAAAAGGAAAAAGAAGCCGAATTCGCTGGTTTCGAGGTCAACGCCCAATTGCTTAAATCTGCGTCACCTTGTCACATTGTACTTCATTGCCTACCAGCTTATCGCGGAAAAGAAATTAGCGATGAGGTTCTCGAAGCTCACGCCGACACGATTTTCCAACAAGCCGAAAATCGCCTCCACGCCCAAAAAGCCGTCCTCGTCGCTCTCGCAAAATCCTGAACTGTTCCACGTGGAACGTTTTTCATAACCCAGTTGAATTTCACCGCCGAGGCCCGGAGGTCGCAGAGGGTCGCAAAGCTTAGAAACAGGAATAGATATTTTACAGAAGGTAACGCGTTACCTTCTGTTTAAAAATCTGAATCCTATACACACTACGAATTCAAAGCTGATTCATCTTCCTAAGGTTTGACTTCATTCCTAAATCCATCTTCTCTCTGTCCTTCTCCGCGACCTCCGCGCCTCTGCGGTTAACTCTTTCATCATACATGTTCCGCTACCCTAAAACCTACGATGTAATTGTCATCGGCGCTGGCCATGCCGGGGTCGAGGCCGCATTCGCTGCCGCACGGATCGGAGCCCAAGTCGCTATCCTCACTCAAAACCTCGATACCATAGGTCAAATGTCCTGCAATCCCGCAATCGGCGGATTGGGCAAAGGTCACATGGTTCGCGAGATCGATGCCCTCGGCGGTTTCATGGGACTCAACACCGATGCCACCGGAATCCAGTTCCGTATGCTCAACGCCTCGAAAGGACCCTCGGTCCGCGCCCCTCGCGCACAGTGCGACAAAAAGGCCTACCAATTTCGCGCCAAAGCGCAGATGGAATCCACTCCAGGGATTGAGATACATCAAGGCAACGTCGCCGAACTCTTGGTCGATTCCGAGCAACGGATCACCGGAATCCTGACATCCCTCGGCATGGAAATCTGCGGCAAGACGGTCATCCTCAGTGCAGGGACTTTCATGCGTGGACTGATGCATGTGGGGCTGAAAAATGAAAAAGGCGGGAGGATGGGGGACGCAACTTCCACCGTATCCGATTCGCTCAGGCAACTCGGGTTTGAGGTTGCCCGATTCAAGACTGGCACCCCATGTCGGTTGCTGGGGCGTTCCTTGGATTTTTCCAAATGCGAACGACAAGATGGCGATACCCCCGTGCCGAAATTCAGCTACTTGGCGGACACGATTACCAAGCGGCCCAATGACATTTTCACCCTGAACCCCTGGGCCGATCCAGCGTTCCACGTGGAACAAATGCCGTGTTGGATCACCTACACCAATACCAAAACCCACGAAATCATCGCCGGTAATCTTCATCAATCCCCCATGTATTGCGGCGTGATCGAGGGCACGGGCCCGCGCTATTGCCCGTCCATTGAAGACAAGGTGGTACGCTTTGCAGACAAAGAAAGGCATCAAGTTTTCCTAGAACCAGAGGGTCGACATACCACAGAATTCTACGTCAACGGGGTTTCCACCTCTCTGCCTTACGAGGTGCAGCTAGAGTTTCTGCGGACGGTTCCTGGCTTGGAAAAATGCGAAATCATGAGGCCGGGCTATGCGGTAGAGTATGATTATTGTCCGCCAACCCAGCTACAACCGACATTAGAAACCAAGCGCGTTGAGGGTTTGTTTTTCGCGGGGCAAATCAACGGAACCTCTGGTTACGAGGAAGCCGCGGGGCAGGGATTGATCGCCGGAACCAATGCCGCCTTGAAGGCTGCAGGCAAGCCTGCTTTTGTGCTAGGTCGCGAAGAAGCCTACCTCGGCGTGATGATCGACGACCTAGTGACACGCGGTTGCACCGAACCATATCGTATGTTCACGAGTCGTGCTGAGTATCGTTTGCTACTGCGACAAGATAACGCAGATCTGCGACTCACTCGTAGAGGTGCAGAAGTTGGGTTGGTCTCTGGAGAACGTCTGGAGAGGCTGCAAGTTAAAGTTGCCGAAATGGAACGCGCCGGGAATTGGGTTCGCAAAGCCTCCCACGAAGGAGTAAAATTGGATCTTTGGCTGCGACGTGCGGACAGCTCTTGGGAGAATTTGCCCGATCATCTGCGTAATGAATTTTCCGAAACCGACTGGCCTCAGATCGAAACCGATTTCAAATACGCAGGTCATCTTTCGCGCCAGCAGCAGCAGATCGATCGGATGTCGCGACAGCAGGAACGACAGATTCCACCCAATCTCGACTTCGATTTAATTCCGGCTTTAAAAAAAGAGGCCCGGGTCAGGTTTTCGGAAATCCGCCCACACACGATTGGTCAGGCATCTCGCATTCCTGGAATCACCCCAGCAGACATCGCGATTTTGGTGATTTGGTTAGATAAACTGATTCGTAACCGTCAGGAAGATAACCTAACACACTAAGAGTCAGTGACTTATAAGAAGTGCACCCTGAGAGATTCGAACTCCCGGCCTTCTGATTCGTAGTCAGACGCTCTATCCAGCTGAGCTAAGGGTGCTTTACCGCAAACGGCGGGCGGGAAAGAAAGCACGTAGCGACCTGTACTGTCAAGAAATTCGCCGAGGATTTTTTAGGATGATGGGCGACTATCTAATTGGAAGATTTGACCAGAAGTATGTGGCATCCGTTCTTCTAAAAATAAGATGAATTCCGCGACGATATCCGGGCGATTGAATTCACCTAATGAATGCATCTCGCGGATTTCTTGTTTGCGTTTAATGGAGACATTTTCCGTCATAGGGGTATCCATGAAACCTGGTAAGATAACGTTAACGCGAATGTTGTTAGAACCATAGTGGTGAGCTAGATCACCTGTAATACCAATGATTCCAGCCTTTGCAGTGGCGTAGGCTGCTTGTCCGATAGTCGGATGATACGCTGCATAGCTAGAGATAAAAACCACATGACCTGATCCATTATCTATCATTTTTGAAATGGCCGTGAGTGCACATTGTTTGGTTGCAGTATAATTAATGCGGATGATTTCGTCCCATGTGGATTCGTCCATTTTCGCTAGTGGTTGATCATCGATCACTCCAGCCGCACAGATTAGTAAGTCACAGGGATTGGCAGTAAAAAAGTTATCGATCTCGGATGAATCGTTGAGATTCAGATCGTTTCTCCCCAAAGCAGTGACCTTCCAGGCAGCAGTCTTGAATCGCTCCGCAATGGCTTTTCCCAGACCTCCAGTCCCTCCAGTAATAATAACATGTTTCAACACACGAATCATCATAAAGAATAATCTGTGAATAAAGCCCCAAAAACATGTGATAAACTAAAAATATCTTTTAAAGATCAATTAACTAAACCAAGACATTGGGTTGGCATAGGTCGCTAGTCACATCTTATTATACCTGTGGAACGCTTGTAGCTATCTCGAGGAACAGGCATTTACTCAAGTTATGCACACCATTAAGATGATGATCTTATAGGTTCAAAAAATAGAATACTCATCATGTTTGCTATCCCATACATATTTTGAGACATCTCACAAATTGACCATTCGCGCTTGGAAAATCATCTTATCCTGCCATCTTGCAACGACTTTAACGAACTATGTCATCGACCATCAAACGCACACTGTCTTTACTTGGCGTGTTCGTGCTCTTTTTCGTTTTGGTTACATTGCTAAAAACTTGGCAAGCAGTTGGTAATTTTGGGGCGCTAATACCCAGCTTCCTGAAACACCCACAAGCAAGATCTGCCTATACGTTCACACCATCGAACAAAGCAGTGTTGAATTTGGACGATGTTGAAATCCTTTCGAAATTGAATCGGGAATACGCTAAACTCACCAAGGCTGTGGTGCCATCTGTTGTAAGCATTAACACAACCGGAGTTCGAACTAAGCAACAAGTCGATGTCTTTGGGCGAACTCTGGTACGTAGTTACCCGACACAAGGGCAAGGATCTGGAGTTATTGTTAGTAGAGAAGGTCATATCGTCACCAATCATCATGTGATAGCAGGGCAACAGGATATTAGGATCACGACCCATGCAGGTAGAACTTATGGAGCAACCATGATTGGTGAAGATTCGTTATTAGATATCGCAGTTATAAAAATTAATTCAGATGAAACCTTTACCCCACTTAAATTTGGTAATTCATCATCTGTTGAAGTTGGACAAATAGTTTTTGCGATTGGAAATCCATTTGGTCTGGGCGAGACCGTCACTCAAGGTATCATATCAGCGAAAGAGCGTTCACTATCAGATAATCAACGGGATCTTTTCCAAACCGATGCAGCAATCAATCCGGGAAACTCTGGCGGCCCACTAGTTAATTTAACCGGAGAAATCATTGGTATAAATATGGCGATTTTCAGTGTTGATAAAAGCAATCCAAGCTTTCAGGGCGTGAGCTTTTCCATTCCTTCCAATGAGGTAAAAGATACCCTCGAACAAATTATAAAACGCGGCAAACCTATACGTGGATTTTTGGGTGTAAGAATGAGGGATCTTGATACAATGGTGCGTCGCGAGTTGGGTTATCAGGATGGAAGCGGTTCCGCCATCTATGTCATTACACCAGGTTCGCCAGCTGAATTGGCAGGCTTGCTGCCAGGAGATGTCATACTCAAATATAATGATGAGAAAATTATCAGCACACAACAGCTCATCTCGCTCGTCCAACAGTCGAATGTAGACGAAGTTGTAAAAATTCAGGTTTGGAGGAAAGGGGAGATTATGAATTTTGAAGCAACAATAAGAGAAAGCATTTCTATCCAAACAAATTCAAATATCCCTCTGCAAGATCAAGAAAAGATCAACTTAGGCATACTGAATACCATAGGAATAAGTGTTAGGAATTTGTCCGGTATAGAAGCACGGCGCGGATTTGGCGGTGTAGTCGCAACCATGATAAGTCCAAATACCCTAGCGAGTGGTTTAATAGAACCGGATGATCTCATTATTGCTTTAAATAATTCACAAATCACCAAGACAGATGAATTCTATTTGCAACTGGCGGCATCGGTTCCGAAACAAGAAACCATCCTGCACCTCATTCGAGGTGGCCAACCACTACGAGTGAATTTGCCCAAACTTTAATTCTTTTTAATTCAAATCTATGAAAAACAAAGTGCCCTATTTTTTCCTCATACTTGCCGCTCTGCTCGCAGCAGCAGCGGTGATTCTATGGATAAATAAACCCAAATCTTCAAGCCATGTTAATAAAACGACGATAGATGAGGGTGAATTGAAAAAAGACCCTAATAAAAACAAGCCACCCATCATCGATAACATCGATAAACCTGTGCCCGACCAAACACCTGAAGAGATTTTAGCAAACCTAGGCGTAGGCCTAGCTTCAGTTAATCCGATAGATCTTCTCAATCAAATCAGCGATGCCCTCAATAAAGGCGATATGACAAAAGTTTCCACACTCGTTGGCAAAGACGCCATGAATGTCGAAACCTTCAAACTTCTCCAAGCCTTGACAAAACAACCGCTGGCTATCCGCGAAATCGGCGAGATAGAACTTAATAAACGCGCACGTTGGGCGTTCGAAACCGGCGAAGATAATTCTAACAAGAAACAAATCCATTTCGATTTCGTAGAAGAAAACGGTAAATGGAAAATCGAAAAAATTTCATCCCCCGATACGAAAATAGATCCTAATAAAAATGAATCCATCGTTGATCCTCTCAACTTAGCCGACACATTTGTTCAGGCGGTCTTGAAACAAAATTTCGAGGTCGCATTGCAATGGGTCGATCGAAAATCAGTTTCGGATACAAAAATTGCTGCGCTTTGTATTTTGTTTGAAGAAGGAGAATACAAATTGCGCGAAAACAAACCATTACGTGCGATGTTTCAACGCGAAGACACCGTGGGCTATTTGGCTAATATCGAAGCAAAAGATGGAAGCGAAGCCGCACAATTTTCTCTCAATATGCGATTGGATGCAGAAACAAAAAATTGGCGCGTCTTTGAGATCAATCTCGATCAACTTCTAGCCGATTACGCAACCCGCGTAGCTGGTGGAGATATTTATTATTCTCCATTTGTCAAAAATCCTGCTGGAGGAGAAACATTAGCTCTCTACTTTGAGTTCAATGAAGATAAGATGAGTCGGAGAACCCAGAGACAACTCGAGATCGTCGCGGCTATCTTGAAGAGTGATGCAAAGAAAAAAATCACTCTCAGCGGTCACACCGATGCTTTGGGAACAAAATCTTATAACGATCAACTTTCGTCAAATCGTGCCGATGTGGTTCGTGACTTCTTAGCTGCTGCAGGAGTTTCCGCAGAACAAATTGTTACGATCGCCAAAGGCGCATCACAACCACGTCGCCCAAACGTTACTGAGACCGGCGAAGACAATCCCGATGGCAGACGCGCGAATCGTCGAACAGAGATCTATTTAGATTTTTGAGATGTTACGTAAAATTTATATCTAATCTCACAGTCATCCCATAGCCGCCTGAATGGCGGGTGGTGATGCTTGTAGTATGTGGGATTGAGGGCTTGTTTGGCGATTGTGTTTTTTGACTCTGTTTATTGTGGGGGTGGTTTCGCGGGGATCTTTG
>JBILAN010000119.1:0-5565 GCA_044354135.1 Luteolibacter sp. | reverse complement strand
CCGCGGAGGTTGGGGTCGTTGGCATGAAAGTGCGCGGTCCATGGTAGAGAATCGCGGACGATTTGCGGGATGGGTTTGGTATCGGCCGACATCGCTTTTACATCGAGATGTAGAAGAACGTTTTGAGAATTTATCTTCTCTAACAACAAAATCGTTTCCTCCGCTGTGTTGATGAAGTTGGTTTCTTTTGGACCAAGAAATTCGAACGCAACCGTGACATCAAGCGCCGCGAGGTGAGGGGAGAGACGTTGGAAGAAATCGACGAAGCGTGCCTCGGCATCGGTTCGAGACCATTCAGGCGCGAGTGTGCGTTGTTGCGGACTACCCCAGACCATGATCTTTCCATCCATGGCTGCGCAAATTTCTGCAAGCCTACGAGCGTGGTCAAACGTGCGTTGGGATATTGCGGGATTTGGATCTGTTAGATGATAGCCTACGGTTTTAGCCAACAACCAATGTAGCCCAACCATATCGAGTCCATGATCGCGAACGACAGAACCGTATTTCTCTGCTTCAAGAATCGAAAGGGTTTCGGGGTTTCCCAATGTAAACGGTGCGACTTCGAGACCTGTGTAACCATGTCGAGCCGCTTCTGCGCAAGTTCCAGCGAAGTCATGATCTCGAAAAGTCTCGTTGCAAATGGCAAAACGCATGGGGGTAGTTAGGGGTGTAGGAGAGGGAATTTGAAGTTATTTTTGGGTGTGGAATGGGTAAGATGTGAATATTCTCATTCCTAGGCTGCGAGATAAGATCTGTCTGATCAGACGGATCGTTTTTTGCGGTTAATTCTCTTCCATTCCATCAAGAAATTTCTCAGCAATTTTAGATAGCGCTTGTCTCTTGTCTGCGGAAAATTTCTGCCAGTTTCTGGCCATCATGGATGAGCGGGGATTTTTAAGGAAAAGTTCTTGGTGGTCGCCGACGAAGGTCCAGAAAAGGGCATCCCAGATTTCGGTCCAAGGTCCTTTGGTTTCGTCGGACATTTTTAGGACGTAGTTAGATCCGGAGATGTAGGGTTTCGTGGTGAAGGTTCCACCATCGGCGAACTGCGACATTCCATAAACATTCGGAACCATGACCCAATCGTAGGCGTCGATAAAAAGTTCCATGAACCATTTGTAAACTTCGTTGGGATTGAAGCGGCACAACAGCATGAAATTTCCCAGCACCATGAGTCGCTCGATGTGGTGGCAGTATGCTTCGTCGTGAAGTTGACGGATGATGCGATCGATTGGCGGAATGCCGGTGGTTGCGTTATAAAAGGATTTCGGGATGGGGCGTGTGTGTTGAAAGAAATTCAGGTTGCGGATTTCGGTGCCGCGGTGGCGGTAAACTCCATGCATGAACTCCCGCCATCCGATGACTTGGCGGATAAAACCCTCGAGTGAATTTAGCGGAATGTGAGATTGATGAGCGAGCGCGGCATGGACAATTTCCTGAGGAGTCAGCAAGCCGATATTCAGCATCGGTGTTAGGGCCGAGTGATTAATGAAAGGGTGTATGGTGGAGATCGCGTCTTCGTAGATGCCGAAGTCTTGGAAGCGTTCTTTGATAAAAGTTTTCAGCCAAGCTTTGGCATCGGTGCGGGTGACGGGGTAGCGAAAGGTCTCAGTGTTTCCCGGGTTGTTAGGAAAATGGGTTTCGATGTGTGAGATCGCGGCTTTGACGTGGAGGTTGTGCGGGGTTTTCGGCGCGAAGGGTGGGATGAATGTTTTGGGTAGTTTTTTTCGATTGTCTTCATCAAATGACCATTGCCCTCCGGTCGGGTTACCATCGGCATCGATGAGAATCCGCATGCGTTTCCGCTGTGCTTGATAAAACGTCGCCATGAACGGTTTTTTACGACGGGCAATATGTTCTTCGAGAAACTCCGGTGGAGAGAGAAACGCGGGTGATGGATGGATGTGGAGTAAAACTCCGCGCGCTTTCGCAAAGGCATCCAATCGTTTTTCTAGGATAAAATCGTGCGGATCTGCGATGTGAATTTCCTTTAGTTGTTTCGGGATTACATCACGGAAATCTTCAGTATGAGCAATGATTGCTACTTTATGTTCGCGTTCTCGAAGCTCCTCAGCGTAGGCCTGCATCGATGCGCGGTGTAGAACCAGTTTTTGCTTGTGAAACGCGATCGGATATTTTGTATCATTTCCAAAAATCAATGGATCTTCGGCAAGGTAAATAGTTCTTCCTTTTGCCAAAGCAGGATGATCCTCAAAAAGCTGATGAGGAAAAATTAGCGTAGCAGATGACATTCGTAGATTTATCCGTGCGACTTATCGATCCTGCAAAATCTCATTATGATCCCCAAGAAGAAGATTCTTTGGTTTGATCGGGGTATCTGAGTAACCAAAAGCCATGATAGCAACGCGTTCGCCTTTCTTGATCAGGTGGGCGGCGCCGCCATTGATAAGGATTTTACCGGTTCCTGGAGTGCCTTCGAGGACGTAGGTTTCGAGTCGGGCACCCGTGGTGATGGAGGCAACGAGAACTTTTTCGCCAGGCCATAGATCGGCTGCGTCGATGAGGTCGCGCGGTATTTCAATACTGCCCTCATAATCCACATCGGCCTCGGTGATGACGGCACGGTGGAGTTTTGATTTCAGAACCTCGCGGACCCAAAGTTTGGATGTTGGTGATTGGCCAGACATTTGTGAGGGGAACGAACACCGTGGAAGGTGCATGGTCAAGTTTAGATATACTGAAAGCGCACGGCGGAGAGGCAGAATAGTGTGGCGGTTTCGACGCGTAGGACTAGGTCTCCTAGGGTGACGGGGACATAGCCGGCTGTGAGTGCCGCTTCGGTTTCTTGGAGGGTGAAATCGCCTTCGGGGCCTACTAGGATAGATATCGTTTCGATTTCTGGATGAGCGGCGAGGATTTCACGGAAATTTTGTGGGTTTTCGGCAAGTGAGGCGATGATTTTTAGCTCCGATGGATCCGAGGATTTCAGCCAAGCATCGATTGTCATGGGATCTTCGATGATGGGGATCGTGAACTGTGCGCATTGCTTGCAGGCTTCGAGTGCGGTGCGACGCCATTTTTCTGCTTTCTCATCGCCGGGTGAAACGATGGTGTTACGGGTAACGAGCGGTTGGATTTTTGAAACTCCAAGCTCGACTGCTTTCTGTACGATCCAATCCATGTTTTTCCCTTTGGGGATGGCTTGGGCGAGAGTGATTTTAGGAAGAGGAGTGGACTTCGATTCGGCGAGCTCTAACAACAGATCGACCCGTTGTTTGGATACGGACAGCACGCGGGCCTCGGCGAAGTTTCCCAAGCCATCGAACACCGTGATCGTCGCGCCGGACTGGATGCGGAGGACTTGGGCGAGGTGCTTGGCTTCGTCTCCATCGAGAAAAGGTGTTTCGGTCCAGGCGGCAGGTGATAGATAAAAACGAGACATTTATGGGTAAAATCTTTCAGATCAAAAATCAAAAATCATCAATCGTCATTCGTAAATTAAACCGAACAATTTAAAGGATGATTGTTAGTATGCATCGACTCAGATGGATTGACGATTGATTATTGTTGATATCGGATTTTTGATTTTAAGAAATCGCGACTAAAACTTCAAAAACGTCTCTAACATTTGCTTGCCGTGTTCGGTGAGGATGGATTCCGGATGAAACTGGACTCCATGGACGGGATGTTCCTTGTGGCGCAGTCCCATGATTTCGTTTTCAGTGGTCCATGCCGTGATTTCCAGGCAATCGGGTAAAGTCTCGCGTTTGACTATTAGGGAGTGGTAGCGGGTGGCTTCGAAGGGGCTCGGCAGTCCGGTGAAAACGCTGCTGTTGTTATGGAAGATCGGGGAGGTTTTACCGTGCATGAGACGGTCTGCGCGAACGACATCGCCGCCGTAAACTTGGCCGATGGATTGGTGGCCGAGGCAGACACCGAGGATGGGAGTGGTGGGGCCTAGCTCGCGAATAAGTTCAAGAGAAATGCCCGCCTCATTCGGCGTGCACGGACCGGGTGAGATACAGATTTTTTCGGGCGCGAGTTTTTTCACCTCATCCACCGTGAGCGCATCGTTGCGGAAAATTTTCATCTCAACCCCAAGTTCGCCGAAATATTGGACGAGGTTGTAGGTGAAGGAGTCATAGTTATCGAGGATGAGGAGCATAAATTTCAATTTTTAAAATTCAAATTTCAATGAAGAGGGTGGAATTAGCGATAGATGTCTTTTCTGTGTGCTGCTTTTACAATTTCAATCAGAAGTTTGTTATCGAATATTTCATAAATAACACGGTAATCTCCAATTCTGATTCTGTATGCGAAATCGCTTCCTGATAATTTTGTGCAGCCTGAGGGTCTGGGGTCATTTGCTAGTGCTATAACCGCACTGACGATGCGTTCGACCTGATGTAGTGGAATCGCTTTTAAATCTCGCTTGGTCGATTTGCGCCACTCAATTTGGTAGGATGCCATCTTCTCTGAGTTCCGCTAAAAATTGATCGTGTGGGATGGTGGGCTCGCTTCTGCGGTCGGCAATCGCGGCCAAGTCTTCAAGATCCTCGATTAGCTTCTCGTAGTCAGCTAACGGTAGAATAACCTCGGTACGTTGGCCGGTGTTATCCAATACATATTTTGGAGACAGTTTCATAAGTGCAGTGTTGCTCATAAATGAGTGATTGTCGAGATCACGATTGGCGAGTTCGGTGTTTATGCCTTTAGCGTTTTTGCCAAAGCGATGGCGCGGAGGAGGGCTTTGGATTTGTTGACGGTCTCGTTGTACTCGTAGGTGGGGTCGGAATCCGCGACGACTCCGGCACCGGCTTGGACGTGGGCTTTGCCGTCTTTCAAAAGGCAAGTGCGGAGGGTGATGCAGGAGTCATGTGAACCATCAAATCCGAAATAGCCGACCGCTCCCGCATATGCGCAGCGTTTGTTTTTTTCGAGCGAGTTGATGATCTGCATCGCGCGGATTTTCGGCGCTCCTGAAACCGTTCCGGCAGGAAAGGTGGCGCGAAGAACATCGTAGGCAGTATGCGATGGATCGAGTTCGCCGGTGACGTTGGAAACGATGTGCATGACATGGCTGTAACGCTCGATGATCATGAAATCGTCGACTTTGACTTTGCCATGTTTCGCGATGCGACCGACGTCGTTGCGGGCGAGATCGACCAACATCAGATGCTCAGCACGTTCTTTAGGATCGTTTAAAAGTTCAGCTGCCAAGGCATCGTCTTCTTCCTGCGTCTTTCCTCTCCAACGCGTCCCTGCAATCGGACGGATGTCGATGCGGCCATTGATCGAACGGACATGTACTTCCGGTGATGATCCGACGAGTGCGAAATCGCCCATTTCAAGAACAAACATGTAAGGTGATGGATTGACGTGACGGAGGGCGCGGTAGAGATCGACCGGGCATTGATCGAAGTCGGTGGTGAAACGTTGCGATGGGACGAATTGGAAGATGTCGCCGGCTTTGATGAACTCCTTGCCATCGCGCACCATTTGTTCGTATTCGAATTGGGTGGTGTTAGAAACAGCGGGTTCGTCGATGATTTTTGCCAAGCCATTCAGGGCAGGGACATGAAGTGGCCGATCGAGTATTTCGAT
>JBILAN010000049.1:0-18246 GCA_044354135.1 Luteolibacter sp. | reverse complement strand
ATGCGGGTTGTGCTTCGGGGATTTTGAATGCGCCAGATGCTTCTTATCATCCATCGACCGATGATGCCTTGGTGCAAAAATTTGGTGCTGATGATTTCTTAGAAGGGAAGCGTGCGAACAAATTGGCGTTGCAGCATGAGCTTGGCTTGGAACAGAATCCGGATGCGTCGATGTTTTTCTGGCCATCGCGCTTGGATCCTGTTCAAAAAGGCCCGCAGTTGGTTACGGATATTCTATTCAAAATGGTTTCCGATTACTGGCATAAAGGTTTGCAGGTTGCAGTGGTAGCGAATGGACCGCATGAGGTGCATTTCAAACAAATCATCAAGGATTTCAATCTCGGCAAGCGGGTGGCGATTGTGGATTTCAATGAACGTCTTTCGCGTATGGCTTATGCGGGATCGGATTTCATGTTGATGCCATCGTTGTTCGAGCCATGTGGGTTGCCACAGATGACCGCACCGCTTTATGGATCGTTGCCAGTTGTTCACGGAACAGGTGGTCTCTATGATACGATTCGTCCGATAGATGTATCGAACTCAACAGGTAACGGATTCCGTTTCGATCATTACGATGCACAGGCCCTGCGTTGGGCTGTGGATCAGGCGATGGAGTTCTATGAGTTGCCACAAGATATCAAATTCACTCAGATCCGCCGTGTGATGTTAGAAAGCGAAAAGGAATACAGCCACGAGGAAGTGGCTAGAAAATATATCGCCATCTATGAAGACATGCTGACGCGTCCGCTGGTGGATGATATTGTGGTTTAGAGATGTTTCAAAATCGTCTCGGCGAAACTTTCCGAGATGCCGGGGATTTTCGCGATATCCTTGACTGAGGCTTTGCGGATGCGGGCGACTGAGCCGAATTTTTCTAACAGCAATGCCTTGCGACGCGGGGACATGCCGGGGCAGTCGTCGAGGGCGCTTTCTTTCATACGGCGGCGGTAGAGGAGTTCGTTGTAGCCGTTGGCGAATCGGTGGGCTTCGTCGCGGATACGTTGCAGGAGCTTGAGCGCGCCGCGATCGTGGGGGATGAGGAGGGGTTCTGATCGGCCGGGGAAAAAGACTTCCTCGCGTTGTTTGGCGAGGCCGATGATGGGAACTTCCTGCAGGCCGAGTGCGCGTAGTTGTTTCAACGCGCTGGAGAGCTGGCCTTTTCCACCGTCGACGATGATGAGATCTGGCAGGATGATTTTGGCTTTGCCGTCCTTGGCGAGTCGGCGTTGGACGTCGATGAGGGATTCCTGCGAGTGTTCGTTTTCTTCGGAAGTATTTTCGCGAAGAATGCGGGAGTAACGGCGGAACACGACCTCGGCCATCGATGCGAAATCGTCCTGTCCGGAAACGGTGCGGATGCGGTAGCGGCGGTAGTTTTGGTTATCAGGATGGCCATTGGTGAAACGCACCATGGAAGCGACGATGTGGTTCGATGAAACGTTGGAAATATCGAAACACTCCATGACGCGCGGTGGGGCATCTAGGCCGAGAGCTTCTGCGAGATCGGCGAGGTCTTCGGTGGGCTTCACTGTGGTCGGGACTCCGCGACCGCGGGCGAACTGGCGTGTGGGTGTTAGAGTTTTTTTGAGGTTGGCGATGATGTCGCGGAACGTGGCGGCTTTTTCGAAATCCAAGGCCTCGGCGGCGGCTTGCATTTCATCATCGAGTTCATCGAAGAGGGCTTTCTTGCCTTTGCCTTCAAGAATCAGGCAGGCCTCTTCGATTTTTTCCATGTAGTTCTCGGGTGAAATGCGGCCGATGCATGGGGCGGAGCAGTTGCGGATGATGTCGGCGTTGCAATGCTTGTAATCTTTTTCGCCGGGATTCGCCGCGCGGCAGACACGGAGGCCGAGTCGGCGGTTGAGCCAGTTGATTGTTTCGATGAGTGCGCTGGAATGCGGAAACGGCCCGAAGTAACGGGCGTTGTCTTCTTTTTTCGAGCGAACGTAGGAAAATCTCGGGATGGGATCGGTCAGGCGGACGCGGGCGTGGAGGAAACGTTTGTCGTCTTTGAACGCGACGTTGTAACGCGGGCGATAGTCTTTGATGAGCTTGCCTTCGAGGATGAGCGATTCCTCGTCATTGCGGACGATGTGGAATTCAAAATCATGGATCGAATCCATTAGGGCGCGGGTTTTCAGGCTGGCGCGGTTTTTTCCGGAGGGGACGAAGTAAGAGGAGACCCGGCGTTTTAGGTCGATGGCCTTGCCCACATAGATGATCGAGCCCAAACGATCTTTCATGATGTAGACACCGGGTTGGTGCGGAACATCACGGAGTTTGGCTTTGAGCTCTTGGGAAACCATGGATGAGGGGAAAATAGACGGAAATGCGTGGAATGCCAGTCGGGATGTTTAGGGTTCTTGGTTCTTGGTTTAAGAATTTTTAACCACGGAATGCACGGAATTCACGGAGTGGGTGCTACCGCGCATTTTATTTCTGCCTATTACTCAACTCTTCATTCCGTGAATTCCGTGCAATCCGTGGTTAAATTACAGGAATCACCCTAAGCCTGGTTTCACCCTGAATCTGCTCTGGTCAGATAGGGGGTGTTGATTCAGTTTGGTGGGGATGAATGGTCAGGAAATTCGTGAGGTATTGGACAGAGCGGGGGTGCTTCCGAGCAAGCAGCTTGGGCAGAATTTTTTGATCGATGCGAATATCTCGCGCTGGATTGTTTCTCAATTGGAGCTGAAACCGGATGAGGCGGTGGTGGAAGTGGGGCCGGGGGCGGGATCGCTGACGGAACATCTGTTAGGAAAAGCACGGCGGTTGATCCTGATCGAGTTCGATGCGCGGCTGGCGGAGGATCTGCGGAAGCGTTTCAAGGACAGGGATGATGTGGAGGTGCATCTGGCGGATGGCGCGAAGTTCGACCGGAGGTTTTTGTTCAAGCACCGACCCGTCAAATTTCTGGGAAATCTGCCATATTCATCGGGCGGTGCGATCATGAAGAATCTGATGAGCCGGCCGCATCCGTTTTCGCGGGCGGTGATCATGTTGCAGAAGGAAGTGATTGATCGTTTGGGCGCACAACCGGGGACGAAGGATTACGGAATCCTTAGTTTGCGGATGCAGGTGAACTGGAAAATCCAGCCATTGAAGGTGGTTCCGCCGGAAGCGTTTCATCCACGGCCATCCATCGATTCCGCGGTGGCGGTGCTCACTCCTCGCGAGGAAAAGGACGAGCCGGTGTTTGACGCACGCTTGTTTGATGAATTGGTGCGCAGGGGCTTCGCCCAACGCCGCAAGCAAATGGGCAAGCAGCTTCCGGATACGCACGATTGGAAAGAGATTGCCGAGCAACTCGGTTTATCGACCACCGTGAGGGGCGAGGAGTTGGATTTGAAAAAATGGATAGAGCTCACCCGCGCTTACGACACGCATCCGCTGAAAGACAAGCCGCAGAGCGACGATGAGATTTTCGATGTGGTGGATGAAAACGATGTTCCGGTCGGCAAAGCCACGCGTGCCGAGGTGCATTCAAAAAACCTCATGCATCGCGCGGTGCACGTGCTGGTGTTCAATCGCAATGGTGATCTGTGGTTGCAGAAACGATCCCTAGCAAAAGACAAAAATCCGGGCGTGTGGGATTCCAGTGTCTCGGGTCACCTCGATGCTGGAGAAGATTATCTAACAGCTTCTGTCCGTGAGTTGGGTGAGGAGATAGGGGTTCAGAAAAAAGCGGAGGATCTCGAATTCGGAGCTTCCGTGAAACCATCCGAAACCACGGGCTGGGAACATATTCATCTTTTCACCGCCCAACACGATGGAGCAGTGAACTTCCCCGCAGCGGAAATCGATTCAATGATGCCGTTTCCCATAGGTGAAATCGAAGCATGGAGTGAAAGCCAGCCAGAAGATTTCTCACCGGCGTTTCTGGAGTTGTTTCGGGAATGGCGGGAGAAGAAGTAAGGAGAAGGGACATTGCTGTCCCTTGTTGTGTTTAGCCTGGGGTGCGGAGGCATGCCTCCGCCGAAGTAGGAGCGGAGCTTGCTCCGCGTAGTGAGTTATTTCGCCGCAGGCTTTGGACTGCTGGGATGATTCCCAGCTTTTGCGGTTGGTGTGGTTTATCGAAGGGATTGGGTAATATGGGATATTTCCGTTTGTTCAAGGTTTACCCTGAGAGCTGCGGATGAAGAACCGCAGCAGTCCAAAAGCCTGCGGCGGTGGCGATCACTCACTTCTCCACTGGCGCAGTAACTTCCTCAGGCAGCGGATACTTCACTTTGTCAGCTAAGCGTATCATCTCGGCTTTCAGCGGGGCGGTGAAAGTGTTGTCCTTGGCGATGTTGTTGAGTTCGTAGGGATCTTTGGCGAGATCGTAAGCTTCTGTTAGATTAGGTTGGCCGTGGTAGTGGATGAGTTTTTGGGTTGCGGTGCGGACGCCGACGCAGGTTGGGGTGTCGCCGAGTTCCTTGCGGTAGTAGGAAAGGAAGGATGTGCGCCAGTCGGCTGGCTTTTTGCCGGTGGCGAGTTCTTTGAAGCTTGAGCCGTGCATGCCAGAGTTGGCGGGGAGTCCGGCGAGGTCGAGCCAGGTGGGTGCGAGGTCGATGTTTAAAACTATTTCATCGACCAATTTTCCTTTTGGAAACAAGCGTGGGTAGCGAACGATGAAGGGCAGGCGCAGGCCTTCTTCGTAGAGGGCGCGTTTGTCGCCGAGTCCGCGTTCGCCGAGGAAGTAGCCGTTATCACTTGAGTAAACAACCACGGTGTCTTCGGTGAGTTTGAGTGCATCGAGGGTATCTAACAGTTTCCCTAGGTTTTCATCGATGCCTTTGACGTGGCGAAGGTAGTCGAGGTGAATGGAGTTTGCGGAGAGTCCGCGTTCTTTGCCTTCGTCTTCCGGGGTGAGAGGTTTGTGATAAATAGCTGCGAGCTTGCAGTTCGGGGTGGGTTTGGTGGTTTTGCCTTCGTAGAGATTGCGCAGGCGATCGGGTAGGTTATTCATACCGCGTTTGTTGTGAGGGCTTTTGTAACCAATGACCATGTTGAAGGGTTGGGTTTTGTCGCTTTGCTTGAGCCATGAGATCGCGAGGTCTGTGGTGACGTCATCGACCCAACCTTTGGTATCGGTCATCACGCCGTTGATTTCGAAGGGGCAATCCTGATAGATACCTTGGCCGATGAAGCTGGCGGAGTGTTGGAAGCCGGGGCGCGGGCCTTTTTGTTCGCCCATGTGCCATTTGCCGAAATAGGCGGTGCGGTAACCGGCATCGCGCAGGAGCGTGGCGTGGGTGACGGAGGTTTCTGGAAACGGGGTGCTGTTGTCCATCACGCCGTTGACGTGGGTGTATTGTCCAGTGAGGAAGCTGGCACGACCCGGTGAGCAGATCGAGTGAGTGATGAAGGCGTTGCGCATGCGGACGCCATCGGTGGCTAGACGATCGAGATTAGGCGTTTCGAACCATGGGTAGCGGGCGTTTTCGCCCTGTTCGCGTTGGACGAGACCCATGGCATCCCAGCGGTGGTCATCGGCGATGATGAAGATGAAATTGGGTCTCTTTTCGGCAGCTTGGGCGGAGAAGGAGAGAAGGGCACAGATAGCGGCGATGAGGTGTTTTTGTTTCAGTGTCATGATAGTAAGAGTTTATCTTGTAGGAGGTGCAAAGGTAAGATGATGTTCTAATGATACGTGAAAAAAACTAGTTTATATCGATATATATATTAATTTTTACTGTTTTAAGCCTGAACCGTCCCAGACTTGGCTGAAGCCGTTTTGTTCGATTTCTTTGATGATGAGATCTCGGTGAATGGACATGACGGGATTGATGTCTGCGCCGCAGGCTTCGAGGGCGTGACCGGTCCAGACGTTGCAGATTCTCGGGAAATAGTAGGATTGAGGCGAATTAATTAAAACCCCATCACCCCAGCTCGATGGGCCGGCGATGCTGGGTTTTCCGTTAGAATCTGTAATGCTGCAGTGATTCAAAAAGGAAGCGACGTATGGGCCTCGTTCACGAGGAATGGATTTCATAAAGATCTGCTGATGAGGTGAGACCTCGGCAACATTCCCATGGATAGGGATGCATTCCATGACAGCAGGAGAGGGGAGGAAGATCGCGTAAAAGACTTCGGTTGGTTTCAGCCAGCGTTTATTTACATAGGCATTGCGATCACCCCATGAGAGGGTGACGTATTTGCAATCAGGAAAATTTTCCGGAGGATTGAAACCGGATTCTAACAACCAATCGTAAGGAAAAATCATGCCGGTGTGTAGTTTGTCGGCTAGCATCCAGACTTGGACTTCAGGAGGTCGCTCCGGGGTGTATTTGGCGACGGTATTTCTCTTTACAAGAACCGGTGAGGGCTCAGGTGCAGGAGGCATGGTGACGAAGTGGCAGGAGCTCAGTGCTCCGGTCATTAAGCATGTTGCGATCCATTTAATAAACGATCGGTTCATTGGATGTTCGCAGCAAAAGGTTCTTCGATTCGCTTAACGCTTAGGAAAGAAACGAGCAGATGTATTGGCAAAGACCTTCGCTGACCTTGATGTCGAAACCGCTGTTGGCTGGAACATGGAAAGAACTGCCGGCTGCGTAAGTTTCGGTTTTTCCGGAATCTTTGATGGTGACTTCACAAGAACCCGCAGTGATTTCCATTAGTTCTGCGGCGGCTGTGCCGAAATAGAATGAACCCGGTGCGATGAGACCGAGGGTTTTGCGTGAGCCATCCGCAAGGTGGATGGTGTGAGAGACAACTTTGCCATCGAAATAAATATTTGCGATCGAATCGACAGTGACGTTTGGGAATGAATTCATGGTGGAATTTTAAATGATGATGAGAGATTGGTTTATTCGGTGGCGGCTTTCCATGCTTCATAGCCGCCTTGGAGGACGGATACGTTGTGGCCGCGTTCGGAGAGTCGGGTGGCGACGGTGATGGCGTCCGGGCAAGCAAGATTCGTGCAATAAAGCACGACAGGTATCTGGTTTTTGGTCGCGGTTTTGATCAGCGTTTCTTGTTTATCGATGGATTTATCGAAATCAGCTTTTGGAAAACTGATTGCGCCATCGATGTGCCCCATTTTGTAAAAAATGAGAGGGCGAACATCGAAGATCAGCGCGGCTCTACTTTGGTGGAGTTGATACAGAGTCCCGAGCGGCATGCGGGTGACGGTTCCAGGAGTAATCGAGGTTGCGGTGAGGATTTTGGAAGTCTCGTCTTTTTCGGCCGCTGGCTTGAGAGGTGGGATGGGCTTGTCTTGCGGATCAAAACATGAAATGACATGCAAACACGCGGCAATGATGAGGACGGTGTGAAAAAAAATTCGTCTGTTAGATGGTGCTGCGTGTGAGGTGGATTGCATGTTAAGCGATTTTGATGAGTTCGACATCGAACACGAGAACGCCTGCCGGATAGCCAGCGGGTGGGTTTTCGCCGTAAGCCATTTTGGCGGGAATCCAGAAGCGGCGCGACTCGCCTTCGACCATGAGTTGAAGTCCCTCGGTCCATCCGGCGATGACGCCGTTGAGAGGAAAGCTGGTGGGTTGACCCCGTTGCACGGAAGAGTCGAAGAGTTCGCCATCGGTTGTCCAACCGGAGTAGTGCACGGTGACAAGGTCGGTGACTTTGGGATGTCTTGAGCCGGATCCGCTCGCAAGAAGTTTGGATGCAAGGCCGGAAGTGGTGATTTGGGCATCAACTGGCGCGGCGGCAACGTCGGATGGAGTTTCAAGCATGCCTTGGTTGTGCCTGTGAATGAGCCGATGTGGCAAGGGTGAATCGCGGGAAGGTGGGTTATTTTTCACCGCAGAGGCGCAGAGGTCGCCGAGGGACGCAGAGCTCGAGTTGATAAAATGGAAGGAGAAATGGGCAAAAAGGCAGGTCTTAAATTTCACCCTTCACCCTTCACTCCTCCTTAGGATCCTCGTGCATCATGTCGACGGCGGTGCGGCGTATCACGGTGATGTTTCCAAGAAGGTGGTCTTGGCGGATGATGAACTGGTTGAGTTTCATCAGTTCCAAAACGGCGAGGAAAGTGACGATGACTTCCGACTGAGTCGTTGCGGATTTGAAAAGGGCATCGAAACTGAGCGATTCGCCGGGTTTAAAATGATCGAGGAGAAATTCGATCTTATCGGCGACCGTAAAGCGATCATCCACGATGTCGCCGAAGTCATGGGATTCTTCAAAGCGTTTGAGAACGTTCTGAAACGCTCGGATGAGATCGAAGATGGAAATTTCCGCGAGAGCAGCAGGTTCTTCTTCAGGTTTGTCTGCGGGATCGGGTTGGAGGGCGAAACGGCCTTGTTGATCGAGCTCGCGGAGCGAGAGGAAGCCGGCGGCGTCTTTGAATTTTTTGTATTCGATGAGCTGACGGATGAGTTCCCAGCGTGGATCATCTTCTTCAATGTCCTCTTCCGGGGGTTGCTCGGTGCGTGGCAGCAGGGTTCTGGATTTAAGATACATCAAATTGGCTGCCATGACGATGAACTCGGAGGCGAGATCGATGTTCAGGAGCTTGAACGTGTTGATGTAATCGAGGTATTGTTTGGTGATTTTCTCGATCGAAATCGCCTGGATATCCAGCTCGTCCTTTTTGATAAGGTAGAGCAAGAGATCCAACGGACCTTCAAAGATTTCTAGTTGAACTTTGTAATCGGTGTTTTCCAAGAGATAAAGAGGTTGGGGATCTGTGGGAATTTAATCTGGCAAGATCGATGGTGGTAGGGTTTGATGTAGGGCGAACATGAGCGGAAATTTCGATTCAGAGCAATGGCAAAACTTTAACGAGCGGCTCAGCTATTGGATTTTCAAGCAAGGATTTTGGTTTCAGCTCAAATATTCCCTGTTTTTAGGAGGCAAGAAGCCCGGGCTGATGTACCATTTTGTGCATTTGACGATCCGATTGGTCATTTTTCTGATTCTTGGGGGTTTGGTCTGGGTGGGGGTCGTGAAATTCACGGGAGAGGAGAAATTCAGCAAGCTTTTCAGTGTTCAGGTAGAGAAAAAATTTGCTGCGGATGAAATTGAGATACAAGGGGTAAGTCGTGAGCGGGGCAAATTTACGATCTTTCGGCTGGCAATGATTGCGGACAAAAGCTCATTTTTTACGGGCTTAGAGCTCTCAAATTTGGTCTGTCAGAGAGATTTTTTTGTGGATTTTGGAAAGACTTGGAGGCCAGGGCTTGTTGAAATATCTAAGGTAAATCTCTCGCTAAGGGCTGGTGCGGACTCAGAGGAGAGTGCACAGGCGATTGCAAACGTGCTGTTTCAGAAAATGGGTAACTTGAGGCCTGATGCGATTCATGTGGCGAATATGTCGATGAGATGGGGTTTTACAGAGCGCTCCAGAGGATCAATCACTTCGAGCAAGATGAAGGCTATACCTCAGGGCGATGGTTGGAAGTTGAGTTTTCGTGGAGGAACCTTTTCACAAAATTGGCTTAGAGAACTTCAGATCGAAAGACTCGATGTCCTGGTATCAAAGCAAGGAATCAAATTTGAAGAAGCGGTTTTCAGTAAGGATGGCGGACTGCTGGTTTTGGAAGAATTCAATATTGTTGCCGGTTACACTCCTAAAGTTTCCGGAAAAATGAAAATGAAGTGGATGAGTATTTCGAGTATGTTGCCAGTGGTGGCGAGGGCTTATGCGGATGGAAAGATATCGGGAAATTTTGAGGTAGCTGGTTCAACTAATACCACGGAGGGAATCACCTTTGATGGAGAAGTGATTTTGGAAAAGGGCGATGTGATCACCTTGCGCGACAGGATATCATTACTCAGAGCCCTAACTGTCGTGGATCCTAATAACAATTATCGCCGAATGGATTTCAAAACTGGATCCTTCAAGTTAAAATTTCAGGAACAAGGATTGATGATATCTAACGTAAAACTGTTTGCGGATGATAAAATGAGTTTAATCGGTGAAATTTTTGTTAGAAAACCAAAGTCGGATGAGGAGTTGGTATTGGATGATGGCTCGGAATTCTTTGGTGAGACCGTTAAGGAAGACGATTTAGCAAAAGATATAAGTATCTCGCTGCTTGAGTCGGGTAATGATTCTAACGATCGTGAATTGGGTTTTGAAACAGATGATGATAAGTCACTCTTCGGTAAGCTTGCCATGCTAGGTAAAAACAGGCGGATTTTAGAATACCAAGCGGAAAAGCTAACCCACTCCTATCGCTATGAAGGCGAATTTAAAATCACCTTGTTGCAAACAGCGTTTGATCGTGCACCAGATTTGAAGGCTGTGTTTCCTGGAAATGCAGATGGTGGACGGATTCCTATTTCCGTCCCCATCCAAGGTGTGCTGTATGAGTTGACCGAAGGTATCGCGAAGCAACTCTATGAAAAGGGTCGCAGGTAAGAAGAATTAACCACAAAAAACACAAACGACACGAAAGTGAATTTTATCTGTCAGGTTCAGATTTAATCGTTTTGTGTTATTCGTTTTTTTAGTGGTTAAAATCCACATCTAACGTGGTAAGTCACTTTTTCGGAGGGCATGCACAGCGCCATTCTGGATTACCGCAGGGTGCGCAAACTTTGGTATCATAATGAAGGCGTGCGACGACGGCTTTGGCATCCGCGGTTTCTTTGTATTGGAGGATGATCCATTCGCCCTCTTTTGGGGCTGTGAAGCTGAAAGCAGAAGCATCTTTGGTAACCTCAATTTTAACGGGCTTATCGCGAGTTCCTGCCGTGGCGGTGATTTCTTGCGCGGCAAGGGCGATAGGTTTCATGTCTTTATCGAGAAGGGCGATGAAGAGTTTTCCATCCTTCTCTATCACTTCACCATGCATAGTTTCATTGGTGCTGAATTCAAGAATGCGGCCTTTGTTCGGGCCGAGTTCGATATCTCCATGACCGAAGGCAAAGCCGGCAGTCAGGGAGAGGAGGGTAGCAAGTAGTTTTGTTTTCATAAGTGTTTTTTTTACTGGATTAGCGGGTGGCTGGAGCGTCCAGCCTGAGAGCTTTTTCTGCGGCTTTTCTACCAATGAGATAGAACACGGCGGGGGTGACGACAAGGTCGAGAAGGGTAGAAGAAATCAGTCCGCCCACGATGGCGACGGCGACGGGGTGAAGGATTTCTTTTCCAGGTTCGCCGGGTGAGAGGACGAGAGGAATGAGCGCGATACCTGCGGAGAGGGCGGTCATTAGCACGGGTACGAGTCGTTCAAGCGTGCCACGAGTAATGAGGGCAATCCCGAAAGTTTCACCTTCATGACGCATGAGATGCAGGTAATGGGAAATCATCATGATTCCATTTCGTGCGGCAACGCCACCCACCGCAATGAAACCGACCAATGTGGCGATGCTGATGTTATCGATTTTGCACCAAGTGAAAGCCAATGCTCCGGCAAGTGCGAGCGGAAGATTGAGCATCACTTGGAGTGAAAGTGAAACGCTGCGGAAGTAACCTGTTAGAAGAACGGCGATGACCATAGCGACGATTCCAAAGAGGATGAGGATGCGTTTTGAGGCCTGTTGACGAGCGAGATACTCACCCTCAAAGCGCAAGGTATAGCCTGGCGGGAGTTTCACTTGATCGGCGACCGCAAGTTGCCAGTTCTTGACCAGTGACTCGAGGTCGCGCTCATCCGTATTCGCTCCGATGACGATACGGCGCTGGCCGTTTTCGCGATTGATGACGTTGGGGCCGGTGACTTCGTAGATATCTGCGACAAGATAAAGGGGTATGTGCCGTCCGTCTGTTGTTTGGATAAGCAATTCGCTAATTTTTTCAGGATAGGTGCGCCATGATTCAGGTAATCGTAAAACGAGGTCTACCGTGGTTTCTCCTTCACGAAGCTCGCCGAGCACAGAGCCGCCTAGCATACGAGAGACTTGCTGATTTATCTCTCCGGGCTGCAGCCCTTCGTTGCGAGCACGAACTCGGTTGACCTCAATGCGGATTTGCGGGATTGGGACTTGAGCTTCGAGGTTTACATCGGTGAGTCCGGAAATGCTTTGTCCAGCTTCTTTCACTTGTGTGCCCAAGCGGCGGAGAGTCGCTAGATCTGGTCCGTGGATTTTCACCGCGATCTTGGCCGAAACTCCACTGAGCATGTGGCTGAGACGATGGCCAATGGGTTGCCCGACGTTTACGAAAGTACCGGGAATGGTTTTTAGCTTATCGCGGATTTCCGCAAAGACGACTTCACGTTCGCGTCCGCCCTTGTGGAATTCAACATCGAACTCATTAACTGAAACCGGCATGACATGGTCGTCGCGCTCGGCACGTCCGGCACGGCGACCGATGGATTTCACCTCTTCTATCTCTAACAGAAGTTTGACTGCGGTTTCGCCGATCTCATTAGATTGCTTGAGAGAACTTCCAGGAGCGCTAGCGAAGGAAATCGTGGCGCTGCCTTCGTTGAAGGTTGGGAGGAATTCTTTCCCCATGCTGGGATAAAGCATGACCGAACCAACCACAAGCATGATGACCACGCCGATCACAATCAGTGGAGCGTTGAATGCAGCGCGGAGGAAAGTAGCTTGGGTGAAGGATTTAAGTGATCTTACCAAAAAGCCGTCGCGGTGTTCTTTTCCTTCTTTGGGTTTGATTAAAAACGAGCAGAGAACAGGAATGACCGTGAGTGAAACCACAAAAGAGGCAATCATGCTGACAATAGTTGCAATCGCAATGGGTTGGAAAAGCCTGCCTTCGAGACCTGCGAGGCCTAACAGCGGAACGAACACCAAGATGATCAGTATGGTTGCATAGAGGATGCTGGAGCGAACTTCGCTGGAAGCGGCTGCGATGACATCTAAGCGTGGTCTCGGTTGAGAAAGTGAGGCATTTTCTTTCAGACGTCGGAAAACATTTTCAACATCGACGATAGCGTCATCCACCACCATGCCAATCGCAACAGCGATACCTCCAAGGGTCATGCTGTTGACGCTAACTCCGAACCATTTGAAAGTGAGAAGGGTGATAGCAAACGACAGTGGTATGGCTGTTAGAGTGATAAAGGTGGTGCGGAGATTGAGTAGGAAAAGCAGCAAGATAATCGTGACCATGATCGCGCCGTCACGGATGGCTTCTTTGAGGTTGCCGATTGCGCTATCGATAAAATCACCTTGTCGGAAAAGGATTTCCGCCTCGACTCCAGCGGGTAGGCTGGGTCGGAGATCGGCCAGGGCTTTTTCGATATCAGCGGAAAGTTTCAGGGTATCAAAACCAGGTGCTTTATCGATGCTGAGAATGATGCCTGGAGTTTCTTTTTCGTCGCCTTCGAAAGCGATGCCCGCGTCACCGCGCATGGTGGCAACACCGAATTTAACTTCAGCAACATCGCTAATGGTGATGTTGCGATCGCCGATACGCTTAACGCTAGTCGCGGCTATATCTGCTGGATCCGCAGTCATCCCAAGGTTGCGCACCATGATTTCGCGTGGGCCAGATTGGAGGTAGCCACTGGTTGCATTGCCGGCGGACAGAGTGACGGCTTTTTCTAACTCATCTAACGAAACTCCCTCAGCTTGCATTTTTAGAGGGTCTGGCTCGACGTGGACCTGTTTGACGCCACCGCCGATGGCAAGGACTTCCGCAACTCCCGGAATGCTTTGCAAACGACGCGCAACGGTCCACTCCGCGAAGGAACGCAGATCCATCGGAGCGATGGAGTGATCGTCTGATTTCAAACCAACCAAAAGAATTTCACCCATGAGCGAGGACACTGGAGTCATGCCAGAACGGGTGTTATCCGGTAATTTAGCAGCTTGCAGGCGTTCTTGGACAAGTTGGCGGGCTTTATAAATATCCGTGCCCCATGCGAATTCGACGAATACCAGTGAGAGTCCAACATCGGAGTTAGTGCGGAGCCTATCGAGTCCACCGATGCCGAGTAGGGTGTTTTCAAGCGGACGGGTGACGAGGGTTTCGACCTCTTCGGGAGCGAGGCCTGGGGCTTCCGTTAAGACCGTGACCGTGGGTTTGGTCATATCAGGTAGAACTTCAACTGGTAGCTCATTCGCTGTGCGTGCGCCCATTAAAATGACCAGCAACGCTGACGCAATGACCAGCGCGCGGTTTTTCAAGGAGAAGCGGATGAGATGATTGAGCATGAAAATAGAGATTTAAAATTTAAGCAGCATTTTCATTTTGTGGTTTGCGTAGAAAAACGCTGGCGATCAGTAGCAGCAGTAGCACACCGCTGATGATACCGAGGAAAATAACGGTCGAATCGCTAGTGCGGTGATCGTGGCCATGGTCTTGAACACTATTGGAAGCGGCGATTTCTTCTGCTGTCATCTCCGTCCCATCTTCGTTGTGAGGATGGCCGTGTGCGGCATCCAGTGCTTCTTTCAATGAGACATTACCCTTACCAGCAAAAGCTAATGAGTATGCGCCTTTAATCACAACTTCGTCTCCTGGGAATAGACCCGATATGATTTCAACTCGTTCATCACTCATTTCTCCGACAACAACTGGAGTGCGTACAAAAGTATTTTCTAGCTCATAGTCTTTGATGAAAACGAAGCGATTTGCACGATCTCCCAGCAAAGCAGCACGGGGGATACTGAAAACGTTTTCTCTTTTTGATGTAATCAGAGATAGTTCAGCTCTCATCCCAGGACGTATTTTATAATCAGGATTTTGGATTTCAAATATTGCATCCACGGTAGATGAATTTGTGGTTTCTGTGCCGAGTCGTAAAAATTTGGTTTTGTGAATTTTATCGCCGACTGAAGGTATGCGAATTATTGCTGTTAGATTTTCATTTAAAAGCGCGGCATGATGTTGCGGGACGCGAGCGATAACCCAGACGCTAGAAATATCCATGATTTCCATCAGAGTAGACTCTGGCTCAACAGGTGCTCCGAGGTGCCCTTCTGATTTAATCACAAGTCCATCGGCTGGGGCTTTCAGATCGATGATCGGTGGTGGATCACCTGGCTGGCGGCTTTCGATGCGCAGTAGGACATCACCTTTCTTGACGAACTCACCTTTATGAATTCCGACTTGAATGATTTTACCCGGGATACGGCTAGAGAGCACGGAATGGCTTTCGCAAGTATGATCGATTTCACCGAGCACAGAAATGGTTTGTTCAAAAGTGGATTCCTCAGCGGCGATGGTTTCGATGCCTAGGTTTTTAACTCCAGCTTCACCGACTGGTACAGTGGTTTCGTTACGCGGAGGCGTGGAAGCATACGCGTTGCTGATTAGAAAAATTGATAGGTAGATGAATTTCATAGTTTCGGGATTAATATATTGCTAGGCGTAACTTGAAAAAATTGCGGAATGATTTTTCAATTTATCTAGTTCCGCAATGTCGCTTCTCTCCATTGCTGCCACGGCTCGCCTCGTGGCGGATGTTGGCGAGGTGAAATTCGCGAGTGGCATCGATTTTTGAGGCGAGTAATTCGAGAGTTTGTTGGCGGGAGTTGAGAACAAGTTGAAGATCTCCTTGGCCTTGTTTGTAGGATTTTTCTAAAAGATCGGTTTGTTCTTTAGCGAGAGGTAAAAGTTTATCCTCGAGTTCGGTAATGAGCGCCGCCCATTGCCGGATTTCGGTTATAGCAGTGTTGGATTCGTGGGTGATCTGGTTGGCGATGGCTTTGACCTCTTGTTCTTTACGGTTACGGCGCGCCGTTGCGGCATCGATGTTGCCTTGGTTGTTGTTCCAAAGAGGAAGCGGGATTGAGAGCTTGAAGCCGATGATGGTTTCGTTATTAAAACCATTTGGTGCGTCCTCGCTGCGTTCCTCTTCGGCAAAAAACGATGCGGCGATATCTTCCCGGCGATTGGCTTTTGCGAGCTCGATGCTCGATTCTGTGGCACGTAGATGGAGTTTCGCGGCAGCCAGATCGGGACGCTCGATGGATGTATTTTTTGATACAGCTATGGTAGAAGGATTACCTGATAGGGTGACGGCAGTTGCTGGAGTAATTCCTAACATAGGTCGCAGTTTTCCCAGGGCGGCGGTTTCCTCTGTGTTCAACAATCGCTCTTGGGTAGTGAGTTGTAGCGAAGCGAGTTTTGCTTGTGCTGCATCTAGCGGAGAAATTTCACCCTGTTTTGATTTCTCAGAAATGAATTTAGCAAGTTCCACGGCTAGTTCCTGTTGTTGCTTGAGGAGTAATTTCCGTTCGCGTATCGCTAGGATTTTCACGAATTCCTGACGAGCGTCTGAAATCAGAATTCGCTCGATATTTTTCACTTCTGCCTCTGCAGCTTGGATTTCTGTGGTGCTTATTTCCTTTTCAATACGAAGTCGATCAGTCAGCGGGAATTTCTGAGTGATTCCTATCTCGATGTTGCCCTCATTGGCGCGGGTGTTGCTGGAAATCCCACTGTCGAGGCTCGGATTGGAGAGTCGGCCTGATTGTTTTGCGAGGCCGACGGCTTCGTCAATGCGGAAGCGGGCAGCGGCAAGTTCTGGGTTGTGTTTGCGGATTCGCGAAGAAAGGCTCTCGAAAGAAAGAATTTCTGAGGGAGAGGCTGTTAGTGGGTGCGCTGTTAATAAGCACAGCAATGCAATAGCAGTGATAGATTGATGCATGTTATAAAATAAATAAACCGTTAATGAAATAGAACGCAGAAGGACGCAGGTGTGCGCGAGATCGCGCAAGCGTTGGTTGGTTTTTCTGCCCTGTAATGACAGAGCGACAAATTCGATGACACGAGGGTGCCAGACGGGTGCGTTAAATCAGAGGAGGTTTATCCAAGGAGAAAAACGGCTCGTCAGGAATGAGCGAGGTTTCGATGGAAATTTTTAGCAACCTTCCATGGAAAGTAGCGAGGGAGCAACGGTCGATTGAAGGTCGATCCGCCACAGGAAATTGGCAGCAATGATGGTGATGCGGGGTGGTTTCATGATCTTCAGAATCATCGGGATTTGGATGATGATCGTGGTCGTGATGATCATGATGCTCATGGGTTTGAGCGCAAGTTTCATGGTCATAATGGGTATTTTCATGCATCATAGCAGACGCCATTCCTGCGAGAACGCAGAAAACGAGGAGCCGCTTGTTGAATAATCCCATGCCCTTCGATAATCCACCTTAAGCCATGAGGAAAGGATTTTTTTGGATGCTAGAAACTTTGCGGTGGCGCTGGAACGAAGTAGGGGTCAAGTTATTAACCACAATGGATCTTGTCACAGTCATAAGCATGAATGCTTCATACGGCCTAGCTCTAGCTATATTCATAGGAGCTGCCTTGGCTAAGATGTATTCACGTGCACAAAATAGAACTCTACCGCCAGCTTTGCCACTGGGTAAAATTTCAGATTGGTATTATCGGAAGCTCGATCTGCTCGTGGTGGGTATCATTGTGGGATTTTATTATCTGATGGTTCTAACCAATGCGATGCTTGCCGATAAAATGAAAGATTATGTGGTTTCTGGGTGGGATTTGGTATTCAATATCGGAATACAGTTTTTTTTCGCGGGATTGGTTATAGCGGTGCTGGTAAGTCGAATTAATCCAGTAACATGGTTGGGTTTAAAATGGAATCAATGGCCGTGGGTTACACTCATCGCGCCAGTTACAGTTCTAACAATGTGGACGTGTTTTGCGGGACTCTACGCAATGGGTTACGAGGGATTGATGAAAAACTTGGGAGTGGAAATTGTCCAAGATTCAGTTGATTTGTTTCAGACGACTGAAGATACAAGTGTTTTAATCCTCATGTCGATCACAGCTGTGATTGTGGCACCGCTTTGTGAAGAGGTAGTTTTCCGTGGGTATATTTATCCTACCTTGAAAAAATTTAACGGAATATGGATTGCTGCTTTGGTATCGGCCTTGATCTTCTCTGCGGCACACGGAAGTTTAGCTGCTTTGCTGCCTTTGTTTATCTTCGGTGTGGTATTGGTGTTTTTATATGAACGGACAGGATCGATCTGGGCACCCATCGGCGCGCATTTCCTTTTCAACGCAGCCACGGTCACTGTGCAGTTATTAATGCGATTTGGTTATATTCCTGAGCAAACGCTGCAATGAAACCTTTGGAAGGAATGGGAGAAGATGAACTGATCGCAAGGTTGGTCGGATTGGTGCCGACAGGGAAATCCGAGGAGGGGCCTGGCGATGATTGTGCGGTGGTGGATGATGGGGGAATGGATTTAGTTTTGTTGAAAACCGATGGTTTAGTTGAAGGCGTTCATTTTGTTAGAGATGCGGATGCAAGACGGGTTGGTTGGAAGGCGGTAGCTCGAGTGATTTCTGATTTCGCGGCAATGGGTGGAACTCCACAACGATTTCTCGTCACCCTCGCATTGCCTGCTTCGATGAGTTTGGACTGGGTTGAAAATTTCTATCGTGGGATGGGAAAGTGTTTTGATC
>JBILAN010000118.1:0-5610 GCA_044354135.1 Luteolibacter sp. | reverse complement strand
AGCAGGGAACGTGAGTCGAGAGACAAGCGGATGGAAAGTGCAGCAGAAAATACACCGCCGATGGCTCGCAAGGGCACAGGTAAGGTTGAAATGGTGGGGTAAGAGCCCACCGCGCCGAGGGTGACCGGAGCGGCAATGTAAACCCCAATTGGTGCAAGACATAACAGGGAAAGGACTGCTCGTCCGTTCACTCCCGGGTATTAGTCGCACTCCGCGCAAGCGGGGCGCTCGGTGCAAGCCGAGTTGAGAGAAATGACCGTCCAGCTTCGGGTAAAATCGGGGTGGACAGAATCTGGCTTACAGGGAGACGGCACTCCTTTTTTATAGCGGAGAGCGGAGAGGGAAGAGAAGAGAGGAATTCGGGATGCGCGAGTGGACTCGCGCGGTCCTATTTCCTGTGGACGGGGCGCATCGGTTTGCGAACGGGTGCGGATTTGTTCGCGTCGTTCGCACTGCCTGGAGCGATGCTTGGATCGACAAGGGGAGGCAGCTCCGGGCCGTCCGCAAAAAGGCGGGCTGGGTCTGAGACATCGTAGCGGTTATCCATGTTGGTTTGGACAGAGTTGAGGGATTTGGAGCCATTTACGATGGATGGCTGGATGAAGATCATCAATTCATCACGATCGATTTCTTTGCTTTTGGTTGAGAACAAACGACCGAGCCCTGGGATGTCGCTGAGGATAGGAATGCCGGTGACGGTTTCATTGTCGTTGCTGGTAATTAGGCCTCCGAGGACGATGGTTTGGTTGTTCGGAACGGTGACGGTGGTGAGGAGCTCGCGGGTATTTATCTCAGGAATATTTCCTAACCCTTCGATAGGTGTATCTTTACCGATACTATCGCTGACCAGAGCGATTTGTAAGGTGATTTCCTTTTCCGAATTAATAAGTGGAATGACTTCGAGCTTCAATACCACATCGCGGTATTCGACATTGGTAGATACGCCGCCGCCTGTAAATGAATTCGAGTTTGTGGGGATCGCAACGCGTTTACCTGATGAGATCGTGCCTTTTCGGTTGTTAGCGGTGAAGATGGATGGACGGGAAAGGATAGTGAATTCGCTCTTTTCTGAGAGTAATTTCACATAAGCGGCTAGTGAATTGCCGATTTTTCCATATAGCGATAAACCGCTTTGATTGGCAAAAGTTCCTGCGACAGTCCCAGTGATTGGATTGAGAAGATCTGAGGGATTGGTGCTGGTGGCGCCTTCACCACCAAGGTTAGAAAAACCGATTCCGCCATCTTCGTTTCCGCGGAATGCGCGAATCCAATCGACTCCAGTGGAAGTGGTGTCGCCGAGGGAGAGTTGTCCGAAGACCGTTGAGATCATGACTTGATCGGCTTTGACATCGACCTGATCGAGGAGTTTTTCGATGATTTCCACGCTGGATGGGGGTCCTTGGACGATGATGGAGTTGGTGATATTATCGGCGACGAGAAGGGTACGACCAACGAGGAGAGAGACAGGAGCTGAGTTGACGTTGGGATCTTGGAGTGCATCGCCACGGCTACCGCTGCCACTGCTGCTGCCACCGCCGTTACCGCCAAATCCGTTGGATCCGCCGAGACCAGAACTCGAAGAGTTTCTATTATTGTTAGAATTGTTAGTTTGTGAACGGTTAGATTGGCCACCTTGACCGCCGATTGCGGGTTGGCCGCCTGTGGTGCCTTGTGGGCCAGTTGCAGTTCCAGTTCCAGAAAATGCACGGGTTAGAGCATCACCGGCGATGGGGAGAAAATCGGCAACCGCGAGGAATTCGAGTTTTCTGCGAAGGAAATTGCGTTGGTCGGATTGGATATCGAACTGACTGATGAGGCCTTCGATGAAAACGAGATCGACAGGGCGTCCAATGGCAACGATGCGGTTGGTGCGGGGGTCTGGAATGATTTGTATGGGTGTTTCTTCGCCAGCTGAACCGCCGCCTGCGGAATCGGCAAGGCCGGCATTGGGGATGTTATCGTTTGCAATATTAGGTTGAGGAGCGCGTTGGATTCCAGCAGTGCGGGTGGTTTGTTGCTGATTGCCAAGCATTTCGTTGAGGGTGGTGGAGAGCTCGGTGACATCGGCAAATTTCACATTGATGAAACGGGTGGCGACGAGAGAGGAAGGTTTATCGATTTGAGCTTTGATATCGATGAGCTTGCGGATCAGGGAGGTGTTTTCGGTGATGATGACTGCAGCGGCGTTGGTAGAGGCGGCAATAGAACCGTAGGCTCCGAACTGGCCGATGATTTGGGTAAAGGTGCGGACGGCTTCATCAGGCTTGATGTGGTCGAGCTTCATAAAGTAGGTGATGACTGCGTCACCTTGAGGGAGAGGATCGTTTTCGGTAAAGACGGGGATACCAATGTTAGTGGGTCTAATACCACCAGACCCTAGCGTGAGGAAATCGAGTTTGGGATCGGTGGCATCAGGCACGAATATGAAGCCTTCAATGGTTGCGGTTTTTTTGAGGATTTCGGCAGCTTGGGCGTAGGTGAGAGGGGTTTTGGGAGAAGCGTCTAAGTTTAATGCAAATGAGGCTTTAGCTGCTGCAGAGGAGACAATGACCCTGCGATCTGTGTATTTGGTGTAGAGGCCAGCTAGATCGTTGCCATTGAAATCCGTGCTTTCGATTTTTTCCTTGATTAGCGTTTCGTTGCCGACTGGTGGCACACCGGGGATGGCTGGAACTTCCGGATTTTGTGAAAAAAGAGGAAGGCCAGTGATTAAGAAAAGGGTTAGAATATAAAAGTGGTGGATCATGCGATGAAGGAGAAATGATTTACTGAAACGCATACAAAGAAATTATCTAGTGCGCTGAGGGCGTTGCTGCGAGTTGTTGTTCGCTGGGTTTTGATTGGATTTCGCGGGCGGGACGATTCTTGGTCGTGGAGATGGGGGTGGGGGTGGCGTGATTTGACCGGGCGCTTGTTGATTAGGCTGATTTGGATTGAAGCCAGCAGGTAATTGTTGTTCAGGGGCTTTGTTGCTGTTTGGAGTATTCAGGACTACGAGATCAGGTTCAAAGCGGACTTGCCCAGTGAATTGTCCGTCAGTGAGAGTGACGATGGTTCCCAGACGGGTTCCAGAGTTACGATCAACGGATACGACTTGGTATTTAGAACTGGAGTTGGGTTGGATGACGATTTTTTTCTTATCTTTTTTGTGAGCAATCGTGATCCAATAGCCACCTTGGACTGGAGCGATACTGGTGAGGTGGTAGTCATCGAAAGGGCTTTTTGTAGGGGCTGGTCCGGCCACAACTGGAGGAGTCGTGAACAGGCTGGGTGTCCAGAGCTTGCTGTAGTATGAGAGTGGTTTTTTTACTGGAATATCCGCATGTGCGAAGCAGCAAAAAATAAAGCTTAGAAATGTGATAAAAATGGATTTTTTCATGAGTCGGGTGCTTCTGCTGGAAACCATTGAGAGATGACTGCGGTGCAGTCGATGAGTTTGTCGTCCAAGTTGTTTGGTTTCAGGAGAATTTGAGTCGCCGTGCGGAAAGCGGATGGTTCATTGATGGTATGAAGCCATTTATAGAGGTCTTGTTCACTGCCGGTGACGCCAATTTCGATTTGAGTGCGGTGATAGTAAGTGCCTCTGGTATCAGTGGGTAAAAATCTTTGTTTGCCTTTGATGGTGAGCCCGGCTGTGCGTGCTTGCTCGTCGATGTAGGATTGAAGTTTGCCTTTAACGGTTTGGTCATCGGTGGCGGCGGGCTCGTTTTGCGCGAGCCAGTCCATTTGTTTGGAGAATTGATCCGAGTTGGTCTGGGTGTTGATGGCGAGTTGCAGTTTGGTTTTCGCGGTTTCGAGATTGGTCTCGAAAATGGCTTTTTTCTCTTTGAACTGGGCGAAGAGGAAAAAATTAATCATCAAAAACCCCGCGAGGAGTAAAAGGGAGAGTAGATTTTTTTCGCGGGATGACATAAAAGAGTTAAGGAAAATTTAGGTTAGAAAAGTGGGGTTGTCAGTTTATGAGCTTGAGGATTAACCCCAGAAAGGCAGGTTAGTTACGGGGTGGTTTGTCGGAGATTGGCGGTGTGGGTGAATTCCCAACCAACCGCGATCTGTTGAGGAGGGCCTGGGGACCATTCGTAATTCAAAAGCTCATTGCTTTGTTTAAGTTTACGCGCGAATTCGGTGACGGCTTCTGCTTGGGGAGCTTCACCGATTAATCGGATATTGGTTGCTGAAATTTCAGCTGTTTTCAAACGCAGGCCAGTGTTGGGTGGGATGCATTTTTGGATTCGGAGGAGGATATCCATCGTGTTGTATTCGCTGGAGATGGCGTATTCGAGTTCATCCCATTTGTTGTTGTGAATCACGAATTTCTCAACCGACGGGGCGATTTCTTTTTCCCGAGCGGTGAGTTGCTTGGTGGTGGAGTGGGTTTTCCAGAGATCGTAACTGAAATAGCCGATCGCACCGATGTAGAAAATGGCAAGGGCTGCAACGGCGAGGAGGGTGTTTTGGCGTTTTTGAGCGGCGCGGCGGGCAGCACGAACATCTGCGGGGAGGAGTTGGCTGAGAGGTTCAGGTAGAGTGGGTGTGGGTTTTTTGGTGATCTCGACACGGATACTGAACGCCTTGGACAGTTCGATAGTTTGGGTGGCTTCGTCATTTGACCAAACGATGGCTTTATCAGGATTAACTTGGATGCCTTGGAGGGATAGTTGGGTTGTGGCGATGCGGATTTCACGGACTAGGTTGGCATCGGGAGAAATTCCGGTTGAACTTGTGGCTTGGCAGTAGACAAGTTTTCCCTGGTGATGGATGGCGAAGACCCAATGATCTAGTTCGCGCCATAGAGTGAGTGTGTTGCCGCTGGTTGGCAGGGCACGGGCGGAGATATCGAAAGCTTTGGGGGATTTTGACGGGAGGGACTCTGAACTGGGATTACGCAGGACCACGGAGAGCAGGGTGGATTCCTCGCTGGTAGTGGAGATGGGAAAAATGTCGGTGAGTTGCCCTGCGAGAGGATCTGGGCGTAAGCCAAGGCGTTCGGTATGGGTAGCGGCGAGATCGGGAAAGAGGGCTGCATCAGTGGTTTGAACGCGCAGAGGTAAAGCGGTGAATGCTTGGATGGGAAATAGGAAGATTAGATCACCGGCTGGAAACTTTTCAATTTCAGAAGCAAACTTGACGGGGTGGGAGGATTCAAGGGTGGCGGGTTGATTTGGCGCAATCGACCATATTTCCCATTCGGTTTCGCCCGGGATAAGAAGGTGTTTTGAGGTGGATTTTGCCATGGTGAATTGAAGAGTCTTTAGAGGTGGGGGGACGGAGTCAGGAGTCAGGAGTCAGGAGTCAGGAGTCAGGAGTCAGGAGTCAGGGAATGATTTCGATGGTGCGACTTAGTAGAATGGGTTTTCCGGTTCGATTTCTGAGTATGGTGACGATGCGGCGTTTGGATTCTCCTGAGCGGGCGGTTGAGTTGATGCGGGTGGTGGTGTCGTTCAAAGTGAAACGCTGGGCAATGTCTTGACGTGAATTTGCGTCAATGCCAAGCAAGGAAAGTGCGGAAGCGATATCTTGAAAAGGGGCGTCGTCCTCGGTGTCACGGATTCCATCGGTCCCGAGCACGGTTGAAGGGATGATGGATGCCTGTTCTGGGGTGACCTCAGC